>JAZUKU010000185.1:0-3481 GCA_045643485.1 Treponema sp.
ATGGTATAAATTTGAAGAAGGCTGGCTCGACGAAAGTGTCGTTGATATTTACAACAACAAATATAAAGCCGAGACAGCCTCTCAAAGAATGAAATGATTATTTAGCAAGAATCAATGCTGCTGCTTTTTCAACATTAAGTCCTGTGCTCTGTTCGCGTGTCTTTAAGTTCTTCAAAGTAAAGCAACCCTTTTCAAAATCTTCTTTTGTCATGAGAATGCCCCATTTGATTCCCTTCTTGTCGGTAACTGCATACTGCTGTCCGATTTTCTTTGCGTCAGGGAATACTTCAACGTTAATGCCGAATTTCCTTAAGTCAGCTGCAAGCCTCTGGTATTCGATTGCAAGTGATGCGTCAAGATTGTAAATTTCTGCATCAAGGTAGCTACCCTTATCCTGAACAATGCCAAGCTGTTCAAGACCTGCAATAAGTCTGTCTAACCCAATGCTTGAACCTACGCCAGGAACCTTATCCTTCATGTAAAGGCCTGCAAGGTTATCGTAACGTCCGCCTGAACATACAGAACCGATTGAAGGCAAATCATCAAGGAATGTTTCGTAAACAACACCAGTGTAATAGTCAAGACCGCGTGTGATTGATGGATCAAGTACGTAAGAAGATGCAATTCCTGCTGCTTCCATCATTCCGTAAATGTCCTTCATGCGCTGACTGTCTTCTGCAGGACCGCCTGCAAGCTGTTCAATATGAGCAAGTGTTGAAACAAAATCTTTTTCAGGAACAATGTATTCGAGAATCTTTGCTGCAGAATCTTCACTGCCGCAAACTTCTGAAAGTTCCTTCTTTACCTCTTCTTCACCTACTTTTGCAAGCTTGTCTACGATACGCAGAACGTCTTCGCTTTTTTCTGCAACGCCAATTTTTGCAAGGAAGCGGTTGAAGATGCCTCTGTGGTTAACATGAATCGTAACTTTTTCTACGCCGATTGCACCAAGGGCAGCTTTCATTAATGAAAGGATTTCAAAGTCTGCACATGCGCTGTCACTTCCGACTGTATCAAAATCGCACTGAACGAATTCACGGTAACGGCCAGCCTGTGGTTTTTCACCACGCCATACTTTTGCAATATGGTAGCGCTTGAAAGGGAAGTACAATTCTTCTTTATGTTCTGCTGTAAAGCGTGCAAATGGTACTGTAAGGTCAAAACGCATTGCTACATCGCGGCCGCCGTTGTCTTCAAAACGGAATACCTGCTTTTCTGTTTCACCGTTGCTTTTGCGGAGGAGGATTTCCGTGTATTCAAGAACAGGAGTATCGATTGGAACAAAACCGTAGCTGCGGAAAGTTTTGGTAAGCTTTTCCTGTAAATCCTGTCTTAATATTTCTGACTGTGGAAGGGAATCTCTAAAGCCCTTGAGCACTTTTGGTTGAATTAATGTGTCCATGTGTGTAATAATAATGAAAATAAGTTATTCTTGCAATAAAGAGGCACTTTATGATTCTTGCAGTAGATATAGGTAATACAAATATAGTAATTTCCGCAGTTGACGGAAGGAAAATCGTAAGCGAATGGCGCATTAATACTGACACAAATAAAACTGCAGATGAATTCCTTGCAATAATAAGGAGTTTCTTTGGTGCAGCAGGGTATCTTGATACTCAGTTTGAAGACGGAATAATAAGTTCTGTAGTACCGCTTCTGACAGGACCTTTCATTAATGTACTTAAATCAATTCTTGGAAAAAAGCCGTTTGTGCTTTCTACAGACGTTTATGACAGGCTTCCGGTTACAATTCCTGATTCTGCAGTACATGAAATTGGCACGGACCTTTTATGCAATGCAGTAAGTGCATGGACAAAATATAAATGTGCAACAGTTGTTGTTGATTTTGGAACGGCGCTTTCGTTTACAATTACTGACTCTAAAGGCAACATTCAGGGGATATGCATTGCTCCTGGAATCAAGACTGCAGTAAATTCACTTTTTGCAAATACGGCTCAGCTTCCGTCTGTTCCGCTTACTGCACCTGAAAATACACTGGGTAAGAATACAATTCATTCAATTCAGGCTGGAATTGTTCTTGGATACAAGGGACTCGTTGAGGGGCTCATAAAACAGATTAAGGGCGATCTTTTTAAAGAGTGCGGAGAAAATCCCCAGAATGTAAAAATAATCGCTACAGGAGGCCTTAACAGCGTTCTGAAGCCAATTACAGACGTGTTTACGGAAATTGACAAGAATATAACAGTTAACGGACTTATTGAAATATATTACATCCTTAAGGAAAATCAATAATCGCCTGACTGTACGCCTTCACCAGAAGTAACTGAACGCGTAAGTGTTTTTCCAATAACCTCATCTAGCAGATAAGGTGCAATTCCCGGAGTAAGTATTTTTTCAGTACGAAGAATGCCTATGTCATAACGCTGAATTACGTGACCTTTTTCAAAAGAGCTCATGTAATGAAGGGAACGGTTTGTGCGTCCGTAATTTGCCTCTTCACTTGGAGCAAGAGCTTTTATTCCGTCACCGCATGCTTCAAGTACTTTCTGAATGCCAAACTGTTCTGCAAGCTGATTGATTATTTCATTCATGCAGTCAGAAGACAAATCTTTTCCAGAAGCAGAACTTTCCTTGTTCCATCTGTTAATGACAGCCTGAGTCTGATGAACACAGTGTACCATTGTAGCAAATTCTTCAGGTTCAAGTGCAACCGGGTCATCAAGACCGTCTGTCTTTTTGCTCAGCGTAATGTGCTTTTCAATTGCAGTACCGCCGAATGCAGCTGTAAGTACAGGCACAAGAATAGGACATAAACTGTGGTCGCATATGCCTGTTTCAACACCGTAGCGTTCTTTAAAAGTCTTTACGCACATTACATTGTATTCATTTTCCGGAGCAGGGTAGCTTGTAATGCAGTGCAGGATTGTAAGCGGATTTTTGTTAAGAATTGAAACAGCATTATCAAGATCTTCATATTTTGAAACACCGCTTGAAAGAATTACAGGAACATCTTTTGCACATTTTACAGTTTCTTCAAGAAGTTGAACGTAATTAACTTCTGGAGAAGCAATCTTTATTGCATCAGGATGTATATTGCAAAGTTCATGTAGGGAACGCATTCCGAATGGGGAACATACAAACTTTGCACCTTTGGAATGAGTGTACTCAAGGCATTTTTCAAAAAAAACTGGCTCAACTTCAAGCTGCTTAAATCTGTCGTAAAGCCTTATGTTTCCGCCCGGCAGTTTTACAAAACCAGTGTCCGGATGAAGAATTTCATCTGCATATACCCATTGAAATTTTATGCTGTCGGCACCGCTTTCTATTGCTGCGTCAATTAATTCTAATGCTTTTTTTAAAGAACCGCCGTGTGCTGTTACTATTTCTGCAATTATGTTCATGTTTTTAACCTTATAAAAAAATTATAAAGTATATACCTGAAAAAATCTATTGAACAATGATAGTGAACATTAAGTGTCTTTGCATTGGGCAGAAAAAAGTCAAAGAATTCAATAATGGA
>JAZUKU010000186.1:0-6839 GCA_045643485.1 Treponema sp.
AGAGATTTTCTTTCCAAAGCGGTTAACGCTCTTTCCGTTGCTTTCCATATCAAGCTGCTGTAAGTGAGCAGGGAAGCGTGAAAGTGCCTGTGAGTATGGAAGAACTGCTGTGCTTGGAAGACCAAGTACGTTTCTTTCGTATACGCCGATAAGTGCATCCATTAATGCTGGATTCTTTGAGATGTCTTTGTTTGCAGAAAGCTTGTCTTCTTCTGCTGCACCCTTTAAGAAGCGTGCAAAAATGTCCGGACCAAATGCAAGGCTTAGGATTGCTCCGCCTACAGCAGATGTTGAACTGTAACGGCCACCGATGAAGTCGTCCATGAAGAAAGCTGCAAGGTAATCAGGGCTTGTTGCAAGAGGGCTTGTTTCGCTTGTTACTGCAATCATGTGGTTTGAAGGATTGAGTCCCTTTGACTTAAGGTATTCCTTAACGAATGATTCGTTTGTTAAAGTTTCGAGTGTAGTGCCGCTTTTTGAAACAAGAATGAAGATTGCATGAGCTACGTCTGTTTCTGCAAGAACGCTTGCTGCATCATCAGGGTCTACGTTCGAAATGAATTTTGCGCTCATCTTGAAAGTGTTGTTTGCTTTTGCCCACTGTTCAAGAGCGAGATACATAGCGCGTGGACCTAAGTCTGAACCGCCGATACCAATCTGTACTACAGTTGTGAACTTTTCACCCTTAGCATTTGTTATTTTTCCTGAATGTACTTTTTCTGCAAAGTCAGCAATCTTTTTTGTCTGTTCCTGGTAGAATGCGCGTTTGTTTACGCCTTCTGCAATAACGTCCTTGCCAAGCTGACCGCGTGTAAGGTGATGAAGAACCATTCTTTTTTCACCTGTGTTGATTACGTCACCGTTGTAAAGTGCTTCGAATTTTTCAAGAAGCTGTGCTTCCTTTGCAATTGCCTTTAATGCTGCAATTGTGCTTTTGCTTACGGCTTTTGCTGCGTAATTGTAAGTAAGTCCTGCTGCCATTGGCATTGTCATTTCTGCAACGCGTTTTTCTGCGCCTTTACCGCTTAATGCTTTTACTACAGAAACTGGTTCTGTTGCCTTGAGCTTTTTGAAGCTTTCGAGTTTATTCATGTTGTTCCATGAAATTTGTGCAGACATATGTTTGTCCTCCACTTAGACAATAAAAAATTAATACGGCAGTTGGCCGTTTTGAATGTACTGTGTTAAAGATTCTATTCTTCGAGTTCCGGAATGCGGAGCTTTAATGCTTCGTGGAACTGTTCTCCTGTTACGCCTTCACGCAGGCAGGCAAAGATGCAGTTGTCACCGGCAATTGTTCCAAGAACTTCGTCCATGTTGAATGCATCAAGTGCGTTTGAAACTGAATCTGCGTGACCGCCGAATGTCTTGATTACTACTATGTTTCCGCTGTAATCAATGCTTACGTAACCGCGGAGGAAATCCTGTACGAATATCTGTTCGCTTTCACGGCGTTCTTCTTCGTCAGGGAGTGTGTATACGTAACCTGAATGGCCGTCGCTGATTTTGCCTACTTTTAAAAGCTTTAAGTCTCGGCTTAATGTTGCCTGTGTTACTTCATAGCCTTCTTTCTGCAGATAGCCTAAAAGTTCTTCCTGGCTTTCGATTCTATAGTTTTTGATTAATTTTCTTACGCTCTTAAGACGGGTAATTCGTTCTTTCAAAATAAAAACTCCGCTAAATATTCAATTTGTATGCAAATAGACTTAATTTCATTAGGAATTATGAATATTTATGCAAAAAATGTCAATTCTTACGGGAGTATTTTTTTTGTTATGAGGGGTCTGTCCCCGTTGAACAGAGTGAGCCAATGGGGTCTGTCCCCATTGAACAGAGGGGTCTGTCCCCCTGGAACACAAAAAAATGCTTGTTTAAAGAATGAATTGTAACTAAATCAGCGTAACATACGTTTTGCCGGTACCGCCGTCTTCCGGTGGTGCAAAGTTGAAGCTTTTTACGCCCGGGTAGTGCGAAAGGTAATCGTGTACTGCCTGCTGCAATATGCCTGAACCCTTGCCGTGAATTATTGAGAAGTTACGGAAATTGTGTACTGCACACAAGTCAAGCTGACGTTCTACGGCTTTCATTGCTTCTTCATAGCGCATTCCCAGTAAACGAAGCTCAAATACAGGTGATTCTGACTTAACGATGTCTCCGTCCGAAGATTCAATTATTACTGAAGCAGATGAGTATTTTGATGATTCATCCTGAACAAGCATAAGCTGTGTCTGCGGCATGTTCATTTTCAGTGAACCGAACTGTACGCTCCATACTCCTTTCTTTACTTCTGCTACAAGAACGCCTTTTCTTCGCTGACGGCCTGCAAGGACTTGCGCACCTGGTTCAAATTTAAGCAGTTCTTCTGCTGAAACGTGTTTTGTCTTTTTCTTTTTGTCTTTTTCCATGGCGCGTGCAATTCCTTCCGGGATAGAAGTTGTTGCGTTTGCAAATGCGTCTTTGTTTGACGTACGTGATTTTGTTTTCTTGGAACTTGCGGAATTCTTTCTTGAACTTTTGCCTATTCTTATGCCGTTTTCGCTAAGGATTTCCTTTTCTTTTTCAAGGGCTTCCTGCTGCTTTAAAAGATTTTCTTCTGCTTCTAAAATTTTGTCCTGCTGGGCGTTTACTGCTTCCGTTAATTCAGAAATGTATTTCTTTACACCAAGCGTCTTTTCGCGGGTGATTTCACCTTCACGCAATTCGCGTACGAGGTTTTCAAGTGAGCGTCTTGTTTCTTCGAGGAACCTTGTGCTTTTTGAATGTTCCATTTCCTTTAGCTCAACTTCTTTCTGCAGAAGTTCTGTTTCTTTGGAATGAAGCTTGAATGACTGCTGCTGGAGCTTTTGTGAATTGAGTTCCTGTTCTGATTTAAGCCTGTCCAGTTCTGCGTGTTTTTTTGTTAAGCCTTTGATTAATGAACTTACGTCTGCCTGTTCTGTTGCAATGTAATGTTTTGCCATGTCGACTGTTTGTTTAGAAAGACCTGAATGGCTTGCAATTTCAAGTGCGTGACTTTCGCCCGGGATTCCCATTAACAGCCTGTACGTTGGGCTTAGTGTCTGTGTGTTGAATTCAACTGATGCGTTGATGCATTTTTCGTGAGTATAGCCGTAATTCTTTAAGATGCCGTGATGTGTCGTAACAAGAACAAATGCGTCTTTTGCAAGAAGTTCATCAAGAACAGCCATACCGATAGCACCTCCTTCCTGAGGGGCAGTGCCACTTCCAAGTTCATCAAGAAGTACAAGGCTTTTTGACGATGCGTTTTGTAAACCGAAAGCAATTTTTTTCATATGGCTTGAAAATGTACTTAAGCTCTGGTCAATTGACTGCTCGTCACCAATATCTGCAAAGATTGAGTTAAATACAGGAAGACGTGTTCCTTCTTCTGCAGGAATAGGGAAGCCAGCCTGGTTTAATAAACAGAACAGTGCGAATGTTTTAAGAGTAACTGTTTTACCGCCAGTGTTTGGTCCCGTTATGATTAAGACTTTTTTTCCGTCGTGGAAATGAATGTCTATAGGAACAGCCTTGTCTCCTAAAAGAGGGTGGCGTGCTTTTAAAAGTGCAGGTGGCTCAATGCTCATGTCGCATTCTTCTGCAAAGATTCCCTTGCATTCAGTCTGGTAACGTGCAGAAGCGTATGTTGTGTCCAGGAAAAGCATTGTCTGGAGTGCATCTTCAAAATCTTTTTTGTAAACACTTAATCTTGCTGTCAAATCCTTTAAGATGTTACGGATTTCTGCATCAAGTTCGTATTCAGCCTGAACAAGTTCATTGTTTGCACGAACTACTTCTTCCGGTTCAATGTATACTGTCTGGCCAGAAGAACTTACTTCATGAACAATGCCTTTTATCGAAGAACGACTGTCGCTCCTTACTGCAAGAACCTGGCGGTCAGCGCGATAAGCAGGAACGTTTGACTGAAGTACTCCGTTAAGTGAAGAATCGCTTGTGTACTTGCGGATTGCGTTTTCAATTTCCTTAGTAATGCGGCTTATTTTGCTGCGGATTTCTCGTAAGGCAGGCAGTTCCTTTATCTGACCTTCTGCATCTACAACAGAAAAGATTTCGTTCTTGGCAGCATTGAGTGAAGGAATTTTTTCCGTAAGCGAATAAAGTTTTGGCAAATCAAGTTCTTCGTAGCATGTGCTTATTGCGGCTTTTATTTTTTCTACTGACAGACAGAATGTTCCGAGTGAAAATACCTGTTCTGTCTGGAGTGTAGTTCCTTCGACTCCAAGAATTGGAAATATTTCACTGACAGGCGGCCAGTAAGCAAGTGGTGCTGCCTTTGCTGATGTAAGGAAACGGTGCCATTCGCGGCTTGTGTTTTTAAGTTCATTTATTCTGTCTGAATCACTTATGCTTTCACGTGTTAACAGAAGGGCTTTTCCTTCTTCACTTGCACATAATGTTGCAATACCGTCGCGGATTCTGTAAAAGTCAAGTTCCTTGCCGACTGTTCCTGAGAGCATGTTTGTCTGTTTTGTGTCGTTTGGCTCAACTGTTATCTGTTGAGCTTTTTCTTTCTGTATAGAATTACTGTTTTTGTTTTCCATTTAATTTTCCTGTTAACAGAAGAGCGCCGGCAGTTCAAGCGGGGAGTTTATAAGGATTGTTGCTCCAGCTGCCTTAAGCTCTTCGAGTGTACGAAAGCCCCATGCACACGAAATGCATTCCATACCGGCATTTCTTGCGGTAAGGATGTCTGTGTCCGAATCGCCTGCATAAACGGCTTCTTCTTTCTGTAAACCGAGTGCGTTCAATGCTTCGTAAACAAGATCCGGTGCAGGTTTTCTGTTTATGCCCTGTCTTTCTCCAGAAGAATAAATGAATGTTTCTGGAAAATACAACGGCATGATTTCCTGTACCACAAAGTCCGGTTTGTTTGAAACAACTGCACACTTTATGTTTCTGTTTTTTAATTCTTCAAGCATTCTGTAAATACCGTCATACGGTTTTGTTTTTTTGTTGCTGTGAAGAATGTATTCTTCCTGTACCCGTGCAAATGCTTTTTCAAATACGGGATTTTCTTTTCCGCCTGGAAGTGAACTTGCAAACAGATGCTGTACACCGTAACCGATTGAATTGCGTATCTGTTCGAGAGTGCGTTCCGGATAACCGAATTCGTTTAACACAACATTTACTGTGTCCTTAAGGTCTTCAATTGTGTCGAGTAAAGTTCCGTCCAAATCAAAAATGATTCCCTTTATATTGTTTAGCATCAAAGCATTCCTTAACAATTCCGCAAATATAAAAGAAATACATTTACGGAAATTAATTTTTCTTACTGAATATTTTTACTGTAAAGCAGACAACGAATAATACTGCATTTACAAGAACAATTGTTGCTCCGCTTGCAGCCCCAATGTAATACGATAAGGCAAGTCCCGTAATTCCTGAAATAAATGCAATCAATATTGCAAAACCAAGATACTGTCTTGTTGAACGGCTTACGAGTCTGCTTGCTGCTGCCGGTAAAACAAGAAGGCTGTTTATTACAAGAAGTCCTGTCCACCTGATGCTCAGCGTTACTATTGCTGCTGTCAGTAAAGCAAAAAGCTGTTCGATGAAAAATGTCTTTACACCGCGGCTCTTTGCAAAAGTTGAGTGAAGGTTAGTAATGAGCATCTGGTTGTAGAAGAAAACAAATACAACTAATAGAACAAGTGCTGCTGCAAGAAGCAAAAGTATTTCTGAAGGCTGAATGCTTAAGATGTCGCCAACAAGATACTTCTGGTACTTTGCAAAATTGCCTGTTGCGCTTAGTAACACTAATCCAAGTGCAACTGATGTTGAAGAAAATACACCGATTATTGTGTCTGCGGAAGCAGTGCCTTTTACTTTAACAGTAATTATTGCAAAGCCAAGAATTATACTGAAAATTACCATTGCAACAAGCGGTTCCTTGATTCCAAGAAGAACACCGAAAGCAATTCCTGTTAGCGCAGAGTGACCGATTGCATCACTGAAGAAAGACATTTTGTTTGAAACAACAAAAGTTCCCAGTGTACCGAAAAGCGGGCATGCAATGAGTATTGCAAGAAAAGCATTTTTCATGAATGAAGGTTCAAGCCAGCTGAACGGAAGAATTGTGTCTATGAAAGAATATATTGCGTTCATTCTTCGTCTCCTTCAGTTTCATCTGTTTCCGGAACAATATGGCCGAATGTCTGGATGAAAGGCTTTGAATTGTAAACTTCGGAAACTGTTCCTTTAGCTGCAATTCCCCTGTCAATAAGAACAACTCTGTCTGCGTGTCGTGCAACAAGGTCTAAATCGTGACAGATTAAAATGATTGTTATGTCGTAGTCGCGTCTTAAAGAAGATACAAGTTCGTAAAAAACTTTAAGTCCGTTGCGGTCAATTCCGCTTATTGGTTCGTCAAGAAGAAGAATGTCCGGTACCGGATGAATCGCCAGTGCAAGAAGAACACGCTGCAGTTCACCGCCGCTTAAGTCAGAAATGCGTCTGTCTGTTAAGCCCTGTGCGTTTGTTGAAGAAAGTATTTCCTTTACGCGCTCCTTGTCTTTTGCGTTATGAGGAAGCCACACCGGTTTTCTGCTTATTGCCGAAAGTATGAAATCTTCTACGCTTACAGGTGAGCCTTTTTCTACGGCAAGACTCTGCGGTACGTAACCGAAGCGAGGTTTTGTCGTAACGAACCGTTCTGTTGTACGGCAGTTGCATTGCGAAAGATGCTGGGCCGTGTGGTCAGTAATGCAGTGGTCAGAGCAGTTTTCGCCTTCGAAAGTAATTGTTCCTGTATGAGGAATTTCATCAAGAAGTGCGCGTAAAAATGTTGTCTTACCGGCACCGTTCCTTCCAACAATTGC
>JAZUKU010000187.1:0-2778 GCA_045643485.1 Treponema sp.
AAGAAGGAAGGACTTGAAGAAACAAAAGGCTGGCTTGGCAGACAGGGTGAAGAAAGAATTGTAATCGTAGAAAACGGAATTAAGCTTGAAGTAGATATTGCAAACGGTCAGAAAACGGGATATTTCCTTGATCAGAAATTCAACCGTAAGCAGGTAAGTTCATTCTGCCACGGAAAGCGTGTACTCGATACGTTTACTCATACAGGCGCATTTGGTCTTAACGCATATAAAGGCGGTGCAAGGGAAGTGATTTCCGTAGATATTTCTGAAGAAGCCGTTGATATGGTTAACAGGAATATTGCACTAAACAATGCCGGCGATAAGATGACTGCCGTTTGTGCAGATGTTTTTGACGTGCTTAAAAAATATGAAGCTGAAGGACAAAAGTTTGACGTAATCATTCTTGATCCACCTGCATTTACTAAAAGTGCAAAAATGATAGAGAAAGCTTACGGAGGTTACAAGGAAATTAATCTTCGTGCCATGAGGCTTTTGAATGAAGGCGGAATTCTTGTTACGTGTTCATGTTCTTACTTTATGGAAAGCAACATGTTCTACTCGATGATCATGCATGCAGCAATGGACAGCCATAAGCGTGTACAGGTTCTTGAGAAACGCGGAGCTGGACCTGATCATCCGGTACTTCTTGGTTACCCTAAGAGTGAATATCTTAAGTGTGCAATCTGCCGTGTAATTTAATGAAATAATCTGTCTGACGGAGTTATAATTTGGAAAACAAAAATGTTTCTGAAAAATACAACTGCATAGTTCTCCTTGGACCTACTGCTGTAGGAAAAACATCAATTGGTGTAAGTATTGCACATCATTACGGACAGCCAGTAATTTCAGCAGACAGCCGTCAGACGTACAAAGGCCTTGATATTGGAAGCGGAAAAGACATTTCGGAATATACTGTTGAAGAAAAGCTTCCTGACGGTACAGTAAAAAAAGTTGAAATACCATATTACCTTATTGATATAGCAACTTTAGACAAGGAATATAACGTATTCAATTACCAGCAGGATTTTTACCGTACATTCAATGAGCTTACCGCAGCAAATGAAAATGCATCTCAAGGAAAGAAATGTGTTCCGGTAGTAATCGGCGGTACCGGAATGTATTTAGATTCAGTAATCCGCGGTTATGACTTTATTCCTGTAGAAGAAAATAAAGAGCTCAGGGCAGAGTTGGAAAAGAAATCTCTTGAAGAACTTGATGAAATGCTTTTAAAACTAAAGCCGGACCTTCATAACAAAAGTGACCTCTTGTTGCGTGACAGGGTAGTGCGTGCAATAGAAATAGCTTTATTCATGCAGAGTCCTGAATGTGAAGAACTTAGAAAGACACTTGCGCCTCGTCCTGACATTAGGCCTCTTGTTCTTGGAACAACACTTGAACGCCCTCAGGTTCATGCAAACATAGAAAAACGGTTGCGCGAAAGAATTGATAATGAAGGAATGATTGATGAAATTAAAGGCCTTCACGAACAGGGATTCAGCTGGGAACGTTTAGAAAAGCTTGGTCTTGAATACAGATTTGTAAGCTTATATCTTGAAGGAAAGATTGAAACTCAGGAACAGATGTTCAATGAACTTCTGCATGCAATCAGACAGTTTGCAAAAAGGCAGGAAACATGGTTCCGTGGAATGGAAAAAAAAGGCGTTCTCATACACTGGCTTCCTCCTGTTTTGGATAAAGAGGAAAGGTATAAAAACGCCCTTTCTTTGATTGATAAATATGTTGAATTCTGACAGTTAATTATGCGTTAACTGCAAGCTTTTCAACTGGTGTGTCAATTTTAGTAAGATAACCTGTACGGATGCAGCTGTCAAAAAGTGTCTTAGAAATATAGTCTGTTGAAACATCATTGTATCCGTCACGATCACGTACAATTCTTACTACATAGCCGTCTTCAACTTCACGAAGAATTGTCATATAATCAGATGATTTACCAATACTTTTTAATGTGTAACTTCCCATAGTCTTGCTCTCCTGTATTACAGTAGATATGTCAGTTTAATTGCCTGACATTTATATTGTCGGAAATTTAAGGCTTGAGTTTAGCAAATTCTGGAGAAAAAATGCTTTTTTGTGATGCGCATATGCATTTGTATGATTTATTTAAAGCTACATCTGATAAGGATTTATTTGAAGTGAATGATGATGATTCTTATTATGTATGCTGCAGTGTACATACAGATGTTGAGTATAATTTAGTTAAATCTTTTTCTCATAAGGGGTCTGTCCCCTCGGAACGTCTTTCTACGGCAAATGAGGGGTCTGTCCCCATGAAACAGATTATTTCTTTTGGAATACTTCCGCAGAATCCTGTTACTGAACAGCTTGTAACGTTGGAAAACCTGTTGAAAAATAATGAAATCAATGCAGTCGGTGAATGCGGTTTTGATTTTTTTACGGAAGAATATAAGGTAAATACGGAAAATCAAAAGGAAGTATTTGAAAAGCAGGCAGAACTTGCGGCTGAATACGGTAAGCCGATCATTATTCATAACAGAAAAGCACTTGAAATGATGTTTGAATACAGAAGTCTTTTATGCAAAATACCGTCAGTAATATTTCATAGCTTTGCGTTTGGCCCGAATGAAGCAGAATCAATTTTAAATAAAGACATAAACACATATTTTTCTTTTGGAAAACAGCTTCTCAACGGAAACAAAAAGTCAATTGAATGTGTAAAAGTCATTCCGGAAGAAAAATTGCTTTTAGAAACAGATGCTCCTTTCCAGACACTTAAAAATGAAAAGTATACTAAATTGT
>JAZUKU010000188.1:0-25959 GCA_045643485.1 Treponema sp.
GAAAAGAAGCGGGAATTGATTTACATTACCATGCCATTGTTTCTGATATTTATCATTTAGCCATGTGTCTTCATCTCGGAGTCCCCATATTGTTACCGAAGATACGCCGTTCTTTGCTGAAGTCTTTCTGTACTTTAAGTAAACGTTGTAGTATTCCTTGTAACTTTTAGCAAGCTGTGTCTGGTTGTTTGCAACTTCTGTAGCAATATCAAGTTCTGTTACGTGAATGTCGAGACCTTTTGAAATATATGTCTTTATGGCATTTTCAATTGTTGAAGCAGAAATGTCAACGCTTGCATGTGCCTGCATTCCCATTGCGTCAATTCTTGTTGGTAATGTTTTGTCTTTTTCTGCTGCTATGATTGCGTCAAGAAGATTACAGATACATTTCATCTTTGGCGATTCGTATTCGTTGTAATCGTTATAGCAGAGTATTACGTCTTTTGGTGCATATTTGTTTGCATAGCGGAACGCATTGATAATGTATTCATTGCTGCCGTAAATCTTGTACCAGTTTGATTCGGTTCTTAGGCTTCCACCTTCAACAGCTTCGTTTACTACATCCCATGCCCATACAATATGCTTACCGTCGTTGTTTTTGTTTTCCCATTCAGTTACATGTTCAAGAACAGTTTTGATGTACCATTCCTGACGGGCATCCATTGTTTCCTTATCAACAGTTTTTCCGCTGTCTGTCCAGTTGTCCTTAAAGAAGAAGTCTGGTGTCTGTGAATGCCATACAAGTACGTGTCCGCGCATTGTCAGTCCAAGATCCTTAACTGTTTTTAGAATTGAATCCATTGTGACAAAGCCGCCGAGTGTTGAAGGAACTGTAATTTCCTTTCCCTTTGATGAAGTGAATTTTGTATTTGCATTGATGACGTTCCATCCGAGTATTGACTCTGGTTTGAATTCGTTGCCCATTGTGATTGTGTCAACGTGATGCTTGAGACCTGCCTGAATGTTTGTGTTGTTAAGTTCCTGCTGGCTTACAGAGAATCCAAGCTTGTCGATTTTACCTCTGTATGCTTCCTTGAGAGAAGGTACATCAAGCCATGATTCTAAACCTTCTGCTTCCTTGTAATTAACTTTTACTTCAAGATCTGAAATATAAATTGTAATTGTTGAAGTGTCATATGTTGTACCAGCAGCTTCTTCATATGTTGAAAGATAGAACTGTGCATTGTTTGCAAGATTAACCGGATTTTTGTTTAAACCGTGTACTTCTGTCCATTCGCCTGATTTAAAATCTGATTGAGCTACAAGCGGATAAGTATTGTTTGTATTTATCTGCCACATTAAGTTGACTATTTTTCCAGAAGACTCAACAACTTTCATTGTAGCATTTATTTCGATTGTAACAGGGGAACCTGCATAGTTACCAATAAAATATGTTACAAATGCCCATGCATCCTTTGCATAACTTGAACCATCAATTACCATTACGCCAGACTTTCCATCTACAGTCTGATTTTTTGTAACGCCTTCACCGTTCAAATCATTTAATGTAAATACATCTGTTTTATCAACATAATGTATTTCTTCCTGCGGCTCATGCGGACACCCGGTCAAAGTGAGCGCTACTGCAGTTACGAATAAAAATTTTAATAATAATGATTTTACTTTTTTCATTATTTCCTCCATAAAGATAGATTGTACCATTGATTAAAAAAAATACTAGGATGGAATATGGGAAAAATTGTAAATTAACGGATTCTTATGTGCAATTTTCTGGAAGTAAAAAAATGTTTAAGATAGAGTTAAGAATATTAGTACTCATTGAGAAAAATTGATTTTTGAATTAATATATAACCGTGTATTTCAATGGAAACAGGTCGAATGCCTGTACTGGATGCGCAACTGTAGCAGCTTTATTGCGGCATTACGCTCACTGTGTTAAACGGGAAGGGCGCTGCAAGTGTAATTAATTTACAGGGCTGAAGTCAGGAAACTTTGGTACACGTTCAGGAAAATTATTTCGCTTAAAAGAATTATTCCTGATGCTGTTTTGTATTAAGCAGTAAATCTTTTTTTTGAAAGCTGCGCAGATCCGGCTTTCGGAGTATAAAATGTTTTTATCAAAATTTTCTCGCGGTAAGACAAACTTTGCTTTGTCATTGTGTCGTGTGCTGCTGACTGCAGTACTTATTCTTGGCGTAACAGGCTGTCCTCATGCACCGGATGAACCTGAACAGAATGAACTTTCTGTTTACGGAAAATGGGTTGATGACTGGCAGGGTGTTTACGAAATTTCAGAAACATATTTTAAGAATTATGGACCTGGTTATTCTTCGTATGAAGGTAGTGACGTGACTGTTGTGCCACTTTCAGAAACAAGCGGAACAATTTTCATTAAGTACACTGTTGCAGCAATGCCTGACTGGTCGTACTCAAGTGAAGCTCCTGATGTTGGAAAATGGTATGCCGTAAGCTATAAGGATTTGACAGAAAACTCAATCAGTCTTGCTGGAGCATATGGTACAAAATCATCAGCAGAAACTCTTGAAGAAGCAAAGACAGAATTTACTGTTGAAAACGGTTACTTTGGCACGTATTCAGCATGTGTACTTTCGAAATAAGAAAAGCGTGCATGAATGAAAATTCAGTAAGCAGAAAAAAATCTTTTGCTTTAGGATTAATTTTTCTGCTTACTGTATCTTTTTGTTTTGCACAGGAAACTGAAGTCATAGAACTGCCTGCTTTAACAACATACATTTCATCTCCAGTTGTTGAACAGAGACAGGTGTTGACGGAAGAAGAAATAAAGGAACATCAGTCAGAAGATTTACCTTCATTGCTGCAGAGTGCGGGCATTCAGATTCTTTCGTACGGACCGTATGGATTTGAGCAGAAACCGTCATTGCGCGGTTTTACTGACGAGACTGTGCGTGTCGTAATTGATGGCGTATGTGTTAACAATGCGCAGTACGGAACATATGATTTTTCTGCAATCAATTTAAATGATATTGAAAAGATTGAAATTGTTCGCGGCGGTTTTACAGAAGGTGTAACTGACGAAGGTGCTGTTGGCGGAGTAATTTACATAACGACAAAAAAGCAGCAGCTTGGAACAAATTATTCTTTTGATTCAAAAATAAAAACATTCTTTAACAAAAATCATCCTGTAGATTTTTTGAGTGAGAATATAAATTTTTCTTCGCAGATTGGTGACAATTCGTTTTTTAAGACAAACAATGCGTTTTCTTTTGCAAACAATAAATTCCTTTATAAGAATTACAATTCAGAAATAACTGAGCGCAGAAATTCTGAAGTAATGGATGTTCACTCTGACATAAATTTTACGAATTATTTTGGAAACGGTTCATCGTTTAGTTTTTCAAATATATATTACTGGGGAAACAAGAATCTTCCCGGTACTGCAACTTCTGTAAATTACGATAAGCAGAAAGATTATGACAATATGCTTTCGGTTTCACTGAATGTGCCTTCTCTTGCAGACGGAATCAAATTCTTTACGGATGCATCGTGGCTTTGCAATAACCGTTTTGTTGATGAAGGAATATCTCCTTTAGCGGAAAATGTTTCTTCTCATTCAAGGCATTATGTAAATACTTTGCGGTACTGTGCTGTATTGGATGCAGATAACTTTTCGAAAGTCAATGAATCTGTTGGCCTTACGTTTGACTATACTTTTCTGGATTCAACTGAAGATGGAAAAATCAATGTTGCTTCGGGAACGCTTAAGGAAACGACAAAAGTATTCCTAAATGAAAAAATAATTTTTACTTTACCTGTAGCTGTAAAATTCAGCGGAAAGAATTTTGCATTTACTCCAAAAGCTGGTGTTTGTTTTAAACTTAATTCCGCAGAACTTATTTTCAATGCATACAGAATGACGCAGTTTCCAAATTTAGATGACCTTTACTGGAATTCGACTGGGTTTAACGGAGACCCTAATCTTAAACCGGAAGACGGCTGGGGCGCAGAAATAACTTTTAATGGAAGCAGAAAAAACTTGCCGTTAAGCGTGTGCGTGTTTTCAAATTATTATGAAAATAAAATCCAATGGGCAAACGTAAACGGAATATGGTCTGTGTTTAATGTAGCAAGCGCATTTTATTTAGGAATAGATTTTTCGCTGGAGAAAAAATTTTTTGGTGAAAAACTTACACTCAGTGCAAATTCTGAATACCTTTACACAAAGCTTCTTAACAAAAACAATCCTGTTACTTACGGAAAGAAAATAATGTGGACTCCTGATCTGACTGGAGCTTTTAGTATTAAGTACAAAGGTTCATCTGTGCTGCAGATTGTTGAAATGAATTATGTTGGCAAAAGATACAAGTCCAATAACAATACGACTTTCATGAAGCCATATCTGCTTTTGAATTATTCGCTTACTTATACGAAAGGAATTTCCTTTGGCAAGAAGACGCTTCTTGTTCCATACCTGCGTGCTGACAATATGCTGAATGCTTCTTACGAAAGTACTGACGGTTATCCAATGCCCGGAATATCGCTTACTGTTGGCGCACGTCTTGGCTGTTAATCCTGTTTTCGCTAAAATTACGGTATGAAAGAATTATGTGACTTAACGTATGGGATCGTTGGCTTAGGACTGATGGGCGGTTCTTTGGCAAAAGCAATACGCGCAAATGTTATTGAATGCGGAACAAAATGCGGTTCTGGAAAAATATTCGGCTCAGACATAAATGCAGATTCTTTAGGAAAGGCAAAAGAGCAGAAAGTAATTGACGAAGGTTTTACTGCCGGACAGACTGACGAAATGTTAAGACAGTGCGACTTTGTTTACATCTGTCTGTATCCGCATGCAACAGTAGATTTCGTTAAGCAGTACGAAAAGTCTTTTAAACCGGGAGCAGTAATTTCTGACATAAGCGGCGTTAAGAAAATAATTCTTGAAGCAGCAGAACAGATTGGACGCAAAGACATTCACTTTATTCCGGGACACCCGATGGCCGGCAGTGAAGGTGAAGGCTACAGTCAGTCAGACGGAAATGTTTTTAAAAACCACAACTACATTTTAATGCCTCTTGCTGACACTGATAAAAATGCGCTTGAACTGTTTAAGTCACTCATTACCGCAATGGGATTTACGCGCATTGTAGAAACAGACGCACAGATTCATGACCACAAGATTGCGTTTACATCTCAGCTTTGTCACGTAATTGCATCTGCTTTGGTAAAGAGTGCAGAAGATACTGGCATTACACAGTTTGGCGGCGGAAGTTACGAAGACTTAACTCGTATAGCAATGATAAATGCTCCTTTGTGGACTGAACTCTTTTTAGCAAACCGGGAAGAGCTTTTAGGACACATAAATGATTTTGAAAAATGTCTTGGTGAATTAAAGAATTATATAGAAGAAAATGATTCAGAAAAAATGAAGGAATATCTTGCGGAAGTACGCGACAAACGTACAGCTATGAAGAAATCAGACAGCAGGCCTTTCTTCAGTTAACAAATGCAGCTTGCTGACAAGAGGCCTTTCTTCAGTTGACACCGCATTTTTTAAGGCATAAAATACTTTTTGTAACATTAATTCAGGAAGGATTCTATGAACAAAGATTTTGAAACATTGGACAAAGTTATTGGACGTGTACCTGATTTTCCAAAGCCAGGCGTTCTTTTTTATGATGTAACAGGCATTCTTCGCCATCCGGAAGCATTTACTTACTGTATTGACCGCATGGTTGAGCTTTACAAAGGCAAGCAGATTGATGCTGTTGCTGGAATTGAAAGCCGCGGTTTTATTTTTGCAGCACCTTTTGCAGAAAAGATGGGCATTCCGTTAATCCTTATCCGCAAGAAAGGAAAGCTTCCTGGAAAAACATACAGCTGCAAGTACGACCTTGAATACGGCAGTGCAGAAATTGAAGCACATGTTGCAGACATTCAGGCTGGACAGAAGATTCTTCTTGTAGACGATTTGATTGCTACAGGCGGAACTCTTGCTGCTGCAAAGAATCTTGTTGCTCAGGGTGGCGCAGAAGTTACTGAAGTATTCGGCGTTATCGGTTTGCCGTTCCTTGGTTACGATAAGGCACTTGCTCCAACTAAAGCTACTACTTTAATCAATTACGAAGGCGAATGATTTTTCGCTGAACAATATTTTTTTCTACTGTTGCACTGCTGTTTTTATACGGCAGTGTTTTTTTTGGAGAGTTGAATGAATTATTTAAAAAGATTTCTTCTTGTTTTTACAGCAGTCTTTTTTGCTGCAGAAATTAATGCTCAGAGTCTGCAGAAAATATTTTGTGTTGATTCAAATGAATATGCAGTCATAAAAGACATTTATCTTCTTCAGGGGAAGTCTCTTCCTTCAGGAACTGGTCCGTGGAGTGCAGCTGAACTTCTGGAAATGACATATAAAATTAATTCTGATGAAATACCGGATGTACTTATTGAAGAATATAATTCTGTTTTGGAAAACATAAAGCGTAACGGTGAACGCGGCAGTGAAAAAATCAACTTTATCCTGGACGGTGAAATTAATTTTGAAAACTACATTCACACTAATCCAAACGGCTCTGAACTTCATGACATTAACTGGAGCGAAGAAGATTCATATAACAAGATAAAATTATTCAGCGGAAGAAAAAACTGGTCTTACGACTTAACGAAAATTTCTCCTTTCTTTAAGTTCAATTGGGAAACATGGGTACAGAAAACTTTTTACGCATGGTTTGAAATTCCACTTATGAATACATTTGATTCACTGATGCAGATTGGTGATACAAATTTTAACAGTAATATTCCATTGTTCCAGAATTATCTTTTTGACTATTCAACGATTGATATGAATTTTCCTTACAGGGCTTTCGTAAGCTTTGGCGGAGATGCGTGGTCTGTTCAGCTTGGACGCGACAGATTAAGCTGGGGACATGGCAAAACAGGCAACCTTACGATGAGCGACAATCTTCCTTACCACAACATGCTTCGTTTTACTGCTTTTTCTGAATGCTTCAAGTATACATTCCTTACAAGCGTATTTCCTCATGAAGAAAATTATTTTAAGGGCGGAAGGTATTCGCTTACAGGTTCACCGAATGACGAAATGTTTGGTACGGAATATTACATTGCCCACAGAATTGAAGGACGCTTCTTTAACGACAGGCTGACTGCAATACTTACGGAAGGCGTAATGTATTCTTCTGCAGAAGATCATATTCAGTTTGAAACGCTTAATCCTGTTTCGTTTTACCACAACAATTACACTACGGCAAATAACAATTCAATTCTTGCGCTTGAACTTGACTGGACTTTCATGAAAGGAATTAATGTTTACACACAGTTTTTCGTTGATGAATTTCAGTTTGCATTTGAAGACCAGTTATGGCCAAGCAGTACGGCTGCACTTGGCGGCGTAAATTATGCTGTTCCGCTGTTCGGCGGAATATTTACTGCTAATGCAGAAGGTGCTTATACTGACCCATATACATATCTGCGTTATAAGAGCAGTCCTGGTGGTGCAGAATATGAACCATACGGTATAGATTTTATTGTTGCAAACAGAGTGTTCAGCATTTCAATTTACAATAGGGCAGTGTACGAAGAATATTGTCTTGGTTACAAATATGGTCCTGACTGCGTAACTGCAAACTTAAACTTTGGCTGGAAAAAACAAAAGCTCGAACTTGGATTGAATTATTTTTTCATGGGACACGGAACACATGACTTCTGGTCAAAATGGACTGAAAAAAAATCATTTGACGAAGACTACATAGATAAGAATTTTACGACACCGACAACTTCTCACGAAAGTACAAATAACCGCTTTACAGATGATGATGAACGTGATTCGGTCTGGTATACAAATACAATTTCTCTTGGCGCTTCATATAGAATACTTCCTGAGCTCAAGATTTTTGCACAGACAGATTTTGTATTTGTTAAGAATGCCTTTAACCACAGCACAAACGGTCTGGAAACAGACATTCAGTTTGTGCTGGGCGTTAAGTGGAACTGTTTTTAATAAAGCAGTTTAGTTTTCTTCAGGCTTTTTTGAATCAAACTTATTCAAAACTTTTGACATAAGGGTTTTTAAGTCCATGCCTAAAGTTTCACCAAGTCCTTCAGAAACTTGTGTTACGTTTGTCATTATGTCTTTTGTAAGCTTAGAAGAATCACCTCCGTACATGTAGATTTTGTCTACATTCTGGTAAGCTTTGCCTGAAGCTTCTGCAATCTTAGGAAGCTGCTCGAAGTAAACTTTAAGTGCATCAAGCTGCATCTGCTGTTTAGCTGCGTCACCGTATTCCTTGAGTGCTTCTGCTTTCTGCCTCATACCGTCTGCTTCTGCAACAAGCTTTGCTTTAATTGCTGCTGCTTCTGCTTCACCCTGTGTCTGAATTGCTTCTGCAAGAGCTTTTTTACCGGCTGCTTCATTTTCCATAGCAATTTTTTCTGCTTCGGCTTTCTTCTGTCTTGTAAATGCATCTGCTTCTGCCTGACGCTGAATTTCAAAAGCTTCTGCTTCTGCTTTTTTCTGGCGTGTGTACAGTTCTGCATCTGCCTTCTGCTGAGCAGCAAATTTTTCTGCTTCTGCAGTTTTCTTTACTTCGGCATCAAGAGCCTTTTCTTTGATTGCTACTTCTTTTTCCTGTATTTCAATCTGTTTTTCCTGCTTTGCAATGTTTGCATCTGCGGCTTTTATTTCAAGAACCTTTCTCTGGTTTTCTGTTTCAATGCCTTTAGCTGCATCAGCTTTTGCGGCTTCTGTGTCTGCCTGAAGCTGTAATGCTGCTTTCTTGATTGCAAGGTCATTCTGCTTCTGTGCAATTTCAAGCTCTGCGGCAACACGTGCATCGTTTGCATCTTTGTCTGCCTGTGCCTGTGCTATTTTTACTTCAGCTTCTGCTGCTGCTTTTGCTTTAGCTGCATCTTTTGAAATGGCAACTGTGTTTTCAATACCAAGATTGTTTATTACACCATTGTCATCCTTGAAATTCTGGATGTTGAATGTAGTAAGTTCAAGTCCCAGGTCAATGAGATTAGGCTTGACGTTTTCAGCAACTTTTTCTGCAAGGACTTTTTTGTCACCCTGAATTAAATCCTTGAGCTTTATTTGTGAAATGATTTCACGGATGTTACCTTCGAGGACAGGTGTTACAACTTGCGCAATGTCATTTGTTGTGTAACCGATGAATTTTGCTGCTGCACGTTTCATTGTTTCCGGGTCCTGCGAAACTGAAATGTTTGCAACTGCATCTACTTTAATGTTGATTGCATCCTGAGTTGGAATTGAATCTTTTGAAACAAAGTCAACCTGAATGTTTTCAAGAGTCATGTAGTCAATGCGCTGTAAGAATGGAATTACAAAAATTGCTTTACCAGTTACAGTTTTTGAACCGAATGGACCTACGCGAATACCGATTCTGTTTTTTGGAACTTTTTTGTACGAGATAAAGAATATCAGAAGTACAAAAATGACTGCGCCTGCAATAATTAAATTGCTTGTTGTGAACATAAGATTCCTCCTTTTTGCTGCGTTATGTTGTTGCAGCTGAACACTTTATTATAGTGTTTTCCTTTTTGAAAATAATAAATATGTGGATAAAAGTAAATGTTTTTTTTGAGATTTGATAAAAAAAATAATTTTTTTTTCTTTTAATAAGCTGGTGTATAATTCTGCATCTGTCAGTCAAAAATGAGAGAAAATGATAAAGAAAGTGTAACTGCCATACTAACATACTACCCAAAGTAAAAGAAATGTGTTATAAATGAAGAATCAGCAAAAGTTCCACGGAGGCATTTTTTATGGAAAAAATTTATGAACAGATGCGCGACATTGGCATTATTCCGGTTGTTAAGATTGATGATGCAGAAAAGGCAATTCCTTTGGCAAAAGCTTTGATTGCGGGAGGAATACCTGCAGCTGAAGTTACTTACAGGACTGCTGCTGCGGAAGAAACAATCCGCCGTATTTCTAAAGAATTTCCAGAGATGCTTGTTGGAGCTGGAACAGTAATTAATGTTGAACTTGCAAAAAGTGCTGTTGCAGCCGGTGCCAGATTTATTGTAAGCCCAGGCTTTAATCCTGAAGTTGTTGACTGGTGCCTTGAAAATAAAATACCGATGATTCCGGGAATAAGTGCGCCTTCTCAGGTTGAAGCAGCACTTAGCCGCGGAATGACTGTGCTTAAATTATTTCCTGCAGAAGTTGTTGGCGGAGTAGCAATGCTTGATGCACTTGCAGGTCCGTTCGGTCAGTGTATGTTCATGCCGACTGGTGGAGTTACTACAGCTAATGTTGGCGAATATGCAAAGCGTAAGAATGTTCTTGCTGTTGGCGGTACGTGGATGGTTAAGGCTGATTTGATTAACGGCGACAAGTGGGACGAAATTACTTCCATCTGCAAAAAGGCACTTATTGAACTGCAGGGATTTGCTGTAGGCCATATCGGAATTAATGCTGCTGATGATTCTTCTGCAAAAGATGCTGCCGGTCTTCTTTCGCTTTTCAATTATCTTCCTAACAATGACGGAAATGCTTCTGTATTCTGCGGCAAACAGTTTGAAGTTATGAAGGGAAGCGGCCGCGGTGAACACGGTCACATCTGCTTTACAGTAAACAATGTTGAACGTGCGCTTGCTTACGTTAAGCAGTACGGTTTTAATGCTGTTGAAGAAACAAAAAAATATTGCGGTGAGCCGGGAAAGTCTCCGCTCAAGTTCGTTTATCTTGACAAAATGATTGGCGGATTTGCGGTTCATCTTAATAAGAATTAGTTTTTCCTGCATACAAAATTCCCTGCGGTGACTGAAATATTTTTCTGTAACTGCAGGGATTTTTTTTGCTGAATCAGTTCCAGTAAGCGGCGCTGAATGTTGACTCGATCAAGTCTTCTGTTTCATCCGGTAAGGCTGAATAGAAATCGAGACCGGTGCGCTGTTCTGCTTCGTCGACTGTTACGGCATAGTCTAAGATTGTGCCTTCGCATTTTCTGTTTGGAAGAATGAATGCAACTGCGGTGTACTGAATGCCACCATAGTTTGCAGAAGCGTCTGCGGTTGCGCCAAGAGACGCTGTGTTTGCAGAAGCGTTTGCGGTTGCGCCAAGAGTACGCTGTGTCTGCAAACCGCCTGCCGTTTCGCCAACTGGTGCAAGAATCACTTTATAAAAATATTCCGGAACACTCACTTTGTTTGCCCCGATTGCGTCGTAAGAAGCTGCATCTTTTTCAAGAACAGGACCCGTAACAATGTAAAGCGTACCGTACCTGTCTGCCCAGTCACGAACTTTTTCCTCAAGTGTTTTCCAGAGGCCTCTGTTAAGCTGCGGTGCCTGCGGACTCATGTTGCTCATCAAAAAACTTTCGTGTACAGAAGTTGTGCTCCATTCCATGTCAGCAGCTGGTGCAAGATGTCCCCTGTCGAATCCGCTTCGAGTGTAATCTTTTGGCGATGCTGATTCAGTTGTAATTTTTGTGTCTGACTTAAAGTCGTTTGTGCGGCCTGTTACTGCATTAAGCTTTTCGCGCGTAAGTGTGTATGCAACCCATTCGCTCTGTTCGTATGATTCCCTGTAGCATAAGACAAATCCGGAGTAGGTGTGTACTTCGTGGTCACAGCCGTTTGTTCCGGTAAGTGTTGCGCGGCATAACGGTATTTCGAGTGCGGAAGAAGTTTCTGTTTCGCTGACCGGCGCCGTGTCTGCAAAAGCAGCATCGCTTGAGCCAACCGGCGCCCTGTTAGCAGAACCGTCTGCGGTTGCGCAAACAGTCTCCGTGTCTGCAAAAGCAGCATCACTTGAGCCAACCGCCGCCGTGTCTGCAGAACCGCTGCCAGTAGCGCCAACCGATTGCGCATAAACCCCCGTAAGCAACGCAATTCCCGAAAAGAGAACAAAAGCAACTGTACAAAAAAAACGCTTATAATTCATCATCTTGTTATTATGTAAAGAATAAAATCTTGTATATTACTGTAACTAGAATTCCACAAAAAAGCAAATGTCCGAAAAAAGCATATAAAATAATTAAAAAATGCAATACAGATGAACAAAAGTATCTGATACTAAAATTAAAGTAAAACGATTAACTAAATCGATTAACTAAGTCGATTCTTGAGATTTTGTTACTTTTTCTTTCAGGAGGTAAATAATGAAATCCCTATTTAAAAATCAGAAGCAAAAAAATCAGGTAATAGATTTTCTTTACATTGTTCCGTTTCTTTTACTGATACTTGTTTTTTCATATTATCCGCTTTACGGCTGGGTATATGCATTCTTTGACTATAAGCCGCCGTTTCCGCTTTCATGGGACAAGTTTGTTGGATTCAAGTGGTTTTACTCAATGGTTGAAAATCCTGTAAAGATTAAAAAGCTTTTGCAGATTCTTACAAATACTTTTGCCATGAGCGGACTCAGCCTTCTGTTCTCATGGTTCCCAATGATATTCGCTGTCTTTTTAAACGAAATCCGTTCTGTTAGATTCAAGAAGTTCGTTCAGACAGTTACGACTTTGCCTAACTTCATAAGCTGGGTACTTGTTTACTCAATTGCTTACTGTGTATTCAATAGTACGGGTGCCGTAAACTCAGTGCTTATGTCACTCGGAATTACAGATGAGCCTATTCTTTTCCTTCAGTCATCTGAACACATCTGGTTCAAGCAGTGGCTTTGGCTTACATGGAAAAACGCCGGCTGGGCTGCAATCATGTACATTGCTGCCATTACCGGAATTGACGAAGAGTTGATGGAAGCAGCTAAGATTGATGGTGCTTCGCGCATGCAGTGCATCTGGCACATTACGATTCCAAGCATTCTTCCAACATATTTCGTTCTTGTAATGCTTAGTCTTGCAAACTTCCTTTCAAACGGAATGGAGCAGTACTTTGTTTTTGCAAACTCATTCAACAAAGCTAAGATTGAAGTTCTTGACCTTTACGTTTACAACATTGCCATGGGTAACGGCGGTTATTCACTTTCAACAGCAATCAGTATCCTTAAGACACTCATCAGTGTTCTTCTTCTTACAATGACCAACTGGGTTTCAAAGAAACTTCGCGGCGAGAGCATTATCTAAGGAGTACGGAAATGGGTAACAAAAGAACTATTAAATTAACGACAGAAGACAGATTAATTTCTTTCTTTACATATTTGATTTATTCATTCTTTGCATTTGTCTGTGTATATCCTTTCTACTATATTTTCATCAACACAATCAGTGCAAACGATTTGAGTGAACGCGGTAAGGTTTTGTTCTATCCTATCGACATTCACTTCAACAACTATCTGCGCATTACAAAAATAAACGGACTTCTTAACGCATTCAAGGTTTCGATTCTGCGTACTGTAATTGGAACTGCACTCACTGTAGTAATTGCAGCTTTCCTTGGCTACATGTTCTCAAAAGAAACTTTATGGAAGAGAAAATTCTGGTACCGCTTTTCTGTAGCAACAATGTACTTTAACGCTGGTATCATTCCGTGGTTTATTACGATGAGGAACCTGCATCTTACCAACAACTTCTGGGCTTACATTTTCCCTGTTGCAGTACAGCCGTTCTACATCGTTCTTTGCAAGACATTTGTCGAAAGCGTACCAAAGGAACTTCAGGAAGCAGCTGTAATTGACGGTGCCGGAACAATGCGCACTTTCTTCAGCGTAATTCTTCCGGTAATTCAGCCGATTATTGCGACTGTAGCCGTATTTGCTTCAGTTGCTCAGTGGAACTCATTCCAGGATACATTGCTTCTGGTAACTGATCCAAAACTTTATACGCTCCAGTATACGCTGTATCAGTATATGAATCAGGCAAGCTCATTAAAGGCTCTTGTTAACAACAGCACTTCTGCTTCACAGCTTGCAGCCAGCCTTGCCAAAGCACAGACCGCTACGTCAATCCGTATGACTGTAACGATTATAGTTGTATTGCCAATCATGTGTGTATATCCATTCTTCCAGCGCTACTTTACAAAAGGTATCATGATTGGTGCCGTTAAGGGATAATGCAGTCAGCTGTTAAAGCTGCATTAAAATATAAGAGGAGGAACTCTATGAAAAGAAGTATTTTGGTTGCTGCTATTGCAATGCTCGTAATGACAACTACAGTATTTGCTGGCGGTAAAAAAGACGCAAAAGTCGTTGATGAAAATGCACCAATGACTCTCGAAGTATTTGACGTTGCTGCTAACTATCAGGGTATGCAGAGCGGATGGTTCGCAAAAGTTGTAAAAGACAGATTCAACATTGAACTCAACATTATTGCTCCACAGGTTGCAGGCGATGCAATTTATCAGGCAAGAGCAAGTACAGGTAACTTAGGAGACATCGTTCTTCTTGAACCAACACAGTTCAACGACTGTCTTGAAGCTGGTTTGATCAAAGACATCAGCGACAAGATTACTGGCTGCGATAACCTCATGAAATTCAACAAGCAGATTTCTACATTCAACAATGGTTTACCAGGAAATTCAGCAGGAAAGTACTACGGTATTCCTTGTGAAATGATGGATACATCTCCAACATCTGTAACAGCAGAAAGAATCTATTCTTTACCACAGCTCAGATGGGACCTTTACAACAAGATTGGCGCTCCAGAACTCAACAACCTTGATGACCTCTTGAACGCATTTGTTGAACTCAGAAAAGTTCACCCAACAAACGAAGCTGGAGATCCAGCATATCCACTTTCACTCTGGCCAGACTGGGACGGTGGTGACGGTATGATCGGTATCGCAAACGTTGTACAGTTAACAACATGGTACGGCGAAAAGATTAAGGGTTCTGCAATCCTTAAGGCTGACGGAAAAACATTCATCCCTCTTACAGACAAAGCTGGTACATACTACAAGATGCTCAAATTCTTGAACAAAGCAAAGAGAATGGGCGTTGTAGACCCAGATTCTGGTACACAGGACTGGAACTCAGTTTGTGCAAAGATTTCTGCAGGACAGGTAGACTTCATCTGGTACACATGGGAAATCGGTTTCTGGAACACAGCAGCTCGTCTTGCTGACGGTACAGCATTCTGTTTCATCCCAGTTGCAGATCAGAACTACTACACAGACTCAGATGCTTACTTCGGAAGCGGACGTGTATTTGGTGTAGGTTCAAAAGTTGATGCAGCTAAGTATGACAGAATCATGAAGTTCTTAGACTGGTACGCTTCTCCAGAAGGAGCTACAATTCAGCACGCAGGTCTCGAAGGCTTCAACTACAAAGTATTGCCAAACGGTAAGTTCGATCAGATGAACGACAATGCTCTTATGGACAACCTTCCAGTTCCAGCAGAATTCGGTGGCGGCGGATACTCAGACGGTTTCAACGCTATCAACCAGTGGATCGTTAAGTCAGAATGTACAAACCCAATCACAGGTGAAATCTATGCTCCAGCATACTGGGCTTCATACAAAGAAAAGAACATGACTCAGATGAGAAAAGACTGGGAAAAGAAATATGATGCAACAGATGCTACAAACTGGATGTCAAAGAACAACAAGCTCGTAGTATCTCCATCAGTATCAGTATCTCTCCCAAGCGACACTCCTGATATCGCTGTTATCCGTAACAGTGTAAACAAGTCAGTTTGCGACGCTTCTTGGCGTATGATCTTTGCTAAGGACGATGCTGAATTCGACAAGATGTGGCAGGAAATGACAGACGAAGTTAACGGCTTCGGCTTCAACGACCTCTACAAGTTTGATACAGCTAAGCACCAGCTCGAAGTTGATGCAAAAGCTAAAGTTCAGTAATAGAAATTGAATTGATTAAGGGTGGCTGCTTTTGTTAAAATTCTGCAAAACAGCTGCCCTTATTTTTTAAAAGACGTAATTTTTTTTGCATTATACTTGCCGTAATAAGCGTCTGTTTATTGAAAGTTTTTACGGAAAAGTGTTAATATTGTAGAAATTTATTTTACGCATCTGCGGAAAGGGTAATTTTTAAAATGAGTACACTTAAAGAGATTGCCAGAGAGTGTGGAGTTTCAACAGTAACAGTATCAAATATCCTCAACGGGAAACCTAACGTAAGCGCTGAAACAAAAAAGAAAGTTCTTGAAGTAGTAAAGCGTACAGGTTACAGACCGAATACTGTTGCACGCAATTTACGAAGACGCAGCTCAATGACAATAGCCGTTATAGCAGAAGATGTTGAACAGTTTACAACTCCGGAAATTGTTGAAGGCATAATGAGCTTCTACGAAAAAAAAGGCTACTCGATTGTACTCAAGAACCTTCGTCTTTATGCAAGATGGCAGGACAGATGGTATGACGACAAAAATGCATTCCATTCAGTACTTGATCCTGTTCTTTCTGAATTAAAGGCAAATATGGTAGACGGCATAATCTACATCGCAGGTCATGCAAGAAGCATTACGTGTTTTAAGGAAGAATCAGACATACCGTTTGTAATGACATACGGTTATTCAACAGATAAAAAAGTACCGTCAATCGTACTTGATGATACAACGGCTGCTTACGAAATTGTAAAATACGTAATTTCGAAAGGCCACAAAAAAATAGGCGTAATAGGCGGTTACGATAACAACATGCACACAGCATTGCGTCTTGCCGGTTACAAAAAGGCCTTAAAGGAAGCAGGCATTAAATTCAATAAAGAATACATTAAGTTTGCAGGCTGGGAATTAAAGGATGCATATTCAGTTTCAGAAGAACTCGTTTCCAAAGGAGTTACAGCTGTATTCTGTATGTGCGACAGACTTGCAGGCGGATTATACAAATACCTTGCCGAAAAAGGCATTAAGCCTGGAAAAGACATTTCAGTTGCTGGATTCGACAATCAGGATATTGCTGAATTTTTTGTTCCGGGGCTTACGACAACTGCACTTCCGTTGCGCGACATTGGAACTAAGGCTGCAGAAAAACTCATCAAAATAATCAAGAACAGTGAAGTTCAGAAAGATAATGAAGTTGAATACGTTCCGCTTAAATTCATTGAGCGCGATTCTGTATGCAAAGTAGACTAAGCGCAGTACATTCCGTAACAGTCCGCAGAATATCACTTCGTCAGGTAAAACAACCGTTTTCTCAAAAAGTTTAAAGTATTCCTTTCTTTACACAACCCCGCAAAAAAGTTAAAATTACGCATTCAGTTCAGTCTGAATACAGAGGTCATTATGTCAAAATTATTTGTTCCAAAAAACTACAAACCGCTTTTAAACGAAAAGGAAACAGAACACGCAATTGTTCTCATCAAGGATTTTTTCCAGCTGTCACTTTCTACACAGCTTAATTTAACACGCGTAACAGCACCGCTTTTTGTAAAGTCAGGCACAGGTTTAAATGATGATTTGAACGGAATTGAAAGAGCAGTAAAATTCCCTGTAAAAGACATGAATGACAGTCAGATGGAAATAGTACATTCGCTTGCAAAATGGAAACGCGTTAAGGTAACAGAAATGGGACTTAAGCCAGGCTTTGGCATTTATACTGATATGAACGCAATCCGTGCAGACGAAGAATTGGATAACATTCACTCTCTTTACGTAGACCAGTGGGACTGGGAAATGTGCATGAGTGAAGAAAACCGCAATGTAAATTACTTAAAGGAAATCGTAAGCAAAATATACAGCTGTCTTAAGCAGACTGAATTCTACATCTACGACAACTACGACTTTATTGAACCTTGCTTACCGGAAAAAATTACATTCCTCTACGCAGATGATTTACTCCGCGAATTCCCTGACAAGACACCAAAGGAACGCGAATACGAAGCTTGTAAAAAATACGGTGCCGTTTTCTTAATGGGAATCGGCTGCAAACTTTCTGACGGTACAATTCACGATGGACGTGCTCCAGACTATGACGACTGGATCAGCGCAAGTGGTGACGGACATACTGGCTTAAACGGAGACATTCTTGTGTGGAACCCTGTACTTGAAGCTCCATTCGAACTTTCATCAATGGGTATCCGCGTAAGTCCTGCTTCTTTAAAAGCTCAGCTTGAAGAAAGAGGCCAGATGGAAAGGGCAGAACTTTCATTCCACAAGCAGCTTCTTTCTGGTTCACTCAGCCAGACAATGGGCGGTGGTATCGGACAGTCACGCCTTTGCATGTACTTCCTGCGCAAAGCCCACATCGGCGAAACACAGGTAAGCATGTGGCCGGAAGAAATGCGCACAGAATGTAAGCAGAATAACATGCAGCTTCTGTAAACCGGCGACTGTTAAAAGCAACAGACTGCAGTCAGCAAACCGGCGCTTGTTTGCAAAATCAACGCCAGTCAGCAAACCGGCGCCCATCAGCACGACAGACGCCAGTCAGCAAACCGCAGGCTGTCAGCACAACAAGTGCCAGTCAGCAAACTAAAACGGAGATTGAATTGAACGAATATAATTTTGAAACATCAAAAATAATTTCCTCACTTTCAACCTTCACGCAAAAAGGCATTACAGAATTTACAGTCCACGATAAATCAATTGCAAAAAATAAAAAGGCTCTTCTGGAATTATTTGTCGCAGTACAAAAAAACTGTCCGCAGGTTTTCATAACAGTACCTGTAGAAGCAAACATAATCGACAGACAGCTTATTCAGGCAGCACAAGAAATAAACGTATCTCTTGAAATACCTGTAACGGGAACAGTAAAGGGCAGTGCACTTTTATTCGACAAGAAACTATATTCCTCAAAAGCAGCTCTGTTAAATCAGGCAGAATTAGTCTTTGGCTTTAACATGGAATACGGAATTCAGACAGGCGACACATACAAGCTTTTCCGCGACAGACTAGACTTTGCAGTATCGCTTTACCCAAACCACATCGACTTTGAGCAGCTTGCATCAGTTCCGCAAACCGACGGCGCTTCAGCCCAGACAGCAGGTGCTTCACTTCAAACAGCAGACGTATCCGCAAAACCAACAGGCATCTATTCGTCAAAAGATTTAGACTACTCGCGCGACATAGCATTTGCATGCAGTACATTCTACACAAATGGCCGTGCAGTTCCGTGGTTCAACACAATACTCAAACCGTTAAAGATTACACCGTCAGCATTCTTTGCCGACTTTGCTGAATGGCAGCGCTGTTCGTCATGCAGCATAGAAAAGGGCTTTAACCCCGAAGAAGCTTCTCATAAGGAACTTGAAAAGATGCAGCTCGTATTCCTTGAACAGAAGTACGAAGAAAAGCACAAGGAAAACCTCTTCCTTGCAGTACAGGATCTTGTAAAGCTTAACGGAGCCTTCTCGCGTTTAGTTTCAGACGGCCTCGAAGAAATAATCGAAACAACATACAGTCCAGACGACCTCTTGAGCCCTCAGTCATACGACCTTGTACGTTTCTGCGACAATGCCTGTTACGAAGACTGTACTGTAAAAATCTTCCAGAACGACGACTTCCCGGATTACAAAATCCTCGACAGGTAAAATCAATATTTCTTAATCATAAGCCTGCATTCCTCTTTCAGTTTAGCAGTAAGAGATGCAGGCTTTAAAACAGTAACCGCATTCCCAAAACTCATGACCCATGAAAAAATCATTTCCTTCTGATTGGATTTAAATTTAAGTACAGCAGAACCGTCCTTGTTTACAGAAATCTTCTGCCCCTTATGCCACTGACGTTCCGTAATGTAATTAGCAATTGAAGCATTAAACAAAAGCTCATATTCTTCCGGAGCTTCAGTATTGTTCCATATGCCAAAATCAAGATCGATATGTTTTTCAAGCTTAAACCCGGCAGGAATTTTAAATACGTCTTTAGTAAACACAATGTCTTTCATGCGGGCCATTGCAAAAATACGTATGTCATCTGCGTCGTGGTCATATCCAATTACGTACCAGTTACCCTTCTGACACAGAACGTGATATGCATCAAATACCCTCTGTTTGTAAACCTTGCTTCCATTTCCTTTGTATTCAAAAGTAATTACCTTGTGGCTTCGAATTGCCTTGAATACTGAATTGAAAATCTTTTCTTCGATAGCAGGAGCCGCTTCCTTTAAGAACGTAACGTCCTTGTTCAAAAAGGAACTGTCAACCGTAACAGTGTCCGGCAGCATGTCAGTAATTTTGCTCATTATGTGACGGAACGAATTTTCAAGAGGCGTATTTTCGTACTGCTCCATAAGCGGCAGTACAGTAGAAACAGTAAATAAATCTCCTTCAGTAAGCACAACATTCGGAATGGAAAAAGTCGGATCCGTGTAATGATATTTCTTAAGCTTTTTGTCATATTCCAGAGGCGCATTCATTTCGTCACGAAGACGCTCAAAGTCACGCTCAATTGTACGCTGGTTAACGCCAAACTTAAACACAATGTCATCCATGCTTATGTAATTTCCGCCGCGAAGCATTTCATCAAGCTGAATGATACGTGTCGTTCTTCTTACATCATCCCTTTGCTGTTTCATAAACTATTTTTCTTCCTGTTCATCCTTGTATTCAAGCTGCATAATCAAATCAACAAGCTCCATGTCCATTACATATGGAGTAGTGTATGGATCAAGAACAATCTGATCGCATTTTATTCCCTTTGCAAACTCTGCGCATTCTTGAAAATTAAGTTCAAATATGCTGCATGAATAATCCTTGTATTGGTCACCAATCTGTTCCATGTTGGAAAACAAAGGAAATGCCGTAATGCCGTCCGCATTTGAAAGAAGAATCGGAGAAAATGTAGAAATGCTTTCAAGATCCATAATGTTCTTTTCATTTACAAGATTGTTTTGCAGCTTCTCTATATCACCTTCGGTAAGTTCAATGTTGAATGGAACCTTGAAAATAGAATCCCTCAGGCAGCAGATTAATTGAATGAAATCATCTTTTGTCTTATTTTGAAGAAAGGCATTCTTCAATGAAACAAGAATATTGCCGTCAGCAAGTTCTTCTGCAGTAGGACGCTTAGTATCGAGATAATGAGTTTCAGGACCATCATACTTCTTAAAGCATTCAAGCATGTCCTTGTCCCAGATTCTTGAGGAAACAAGGTCTTCTTCAATTTTAGCTAAAAGTTTTTTACCAGTCCTGTCATCAAGTGCTACACCGGAATGACCTCCATGCCATTCAATTTTAGGAAAAAGCTTTTCGTAACGTGAAGCCGGCAGAACATTTTCACTGTTGCAGTCAAATGCATCAAGAATCCACATGTCAGCATAGAAAATTTTTGCTTTACCCTTGCGCCAGTTTTTATCCTTGTAGCATTTATCCTTAAACTTGCCGATTAAAGCAATACCGTCATTGTCAGTCCCAACCTGCTGAAGAATAAAAAAATCTCCCTTCTTAAGATTTTCATATTCATGAATGCTCCAGTTAAAGTCACTTGGATATTGGCCTTTCTTAACATGATTGACCAAATCAACATGCGTTTCTGTTTTGTAAGAAGATATAGTTGGGTTCCATCGAAGAATATATAAACTCATTTCAGCCTCTCCTTTCATTATACAATACTAAATTGTAAGCTGTACAATAATTTCTGTTTCAGAAAGACGCATCAGCCTGCCGTTGTAGGAAAGCTTTTCCGTCTTTGCTTCACGGATAACTTCTGCAGCAGTAGCCCTTACGTAACCCGCAAGCTCAAGCCCCGCATTTCCGCTAACCTTTGCATCAATGTTTTCAATCGAAATTGAAATTGCATTTTTGTCAGCAGGATTGTAAGGCATTGCCTGAACTGCAGTTTCAAGTTGTGCATAAAAATTATGTTTTGCTTCACGGATTTTCCTTGCATTACCGCATAAGTCCTCTGCGCTAAGGTTGTCTGCAAGATGTTCAAGCTGATTAGAATAGCAGTCCCATCTGTGGTGTGCAGTACCAACAGCAGGAAGTGTCAGCGAAACAGTGTTTTCCTTAAAGAAGCGCATGAATGCCTGGTCAAGAGTTTCCTTTGCAGGATCATATCCAAGCTTCTTTTTTGCACTGTCAAATATTATGGAAATTTCATCCATGTCAGTGTTACAGAGCCTTCCGTAAGCAAGTGAAAATAAAATTTCAGCACAAAGCGGTTCCATAATGTATTGCGTAAGCTGTGCAAATTTGTCGAAACACTTTTTTCTCCTAAGGTAAAGTTCCCCCGCAAGAAGTGAATCCTTAGCCTCAACTGCAGCTAAAAGCGGACCAACGTGTGCTAGAAAAGCAAATACGTCCTTATCAGAAACATCAACTCCGAGAGCCGTATAAATCTTTGGATTACAATTCACTTTATCTTCAAGATAAATGTACCATGACGGCGAAAAATAAGCGCTCGAAGCAATTTCCTGATAACCGTCTGTATCCGGTAAATCAATGCAGTTATACAGTCCTTCGTAATCAAGCTGCCCAGTCTTGCTCTTTGAAAATTCAAACCAGTTGTTACCGGCCTTAATTAAAATCTGTGCCTTAGCCATAGCAGCACCTCCTTATTCTCGTTATTCCTGCATTCATTATAAAATACAAGAGCGACATAGAATGTCGGAGTAAAATAAAATTCAACTTTTTGTTTAATATTATTTTATTGCTTAAAATTGTTTAATTGCAATATTATGCGATATACTTTGGTAAACACAGCAAGTACCCAGAATAAGAAAAGAAAATGACTTTTTTTAAGTAGTGTGTACTTGTTGAACAGAAAGAAGATTATGTATAATGTGCTATTGTTTATTATTTGAAAGGGTGTGTTATGAAAAAAAACGTTTTATTATTAATCCTTACTTTTTTCTGTAGTGTTGTATTCTCTGAAAAATTTTATACCGGTGACGGTGGAAAGAATATAAGCATTGAAGTCGATAATGTCATTCAAAAAAATATAACGGATGAAGCAGAGTGGCTTCCAGATTTTATTGTGAATACTGTTAGTACGGATATACAGAAATATTCTGCAATACAAGTTATAGATGTTAAAAATCTGGATAAAATTTCAGCTTCTCAAAAAAGAGATGAAAAAGCTGGTTTTAATGAAGAACAGTTAGTTGAAGTTGGTAATTTCTCTATAGCTAAAAATATTCTAATCGCTGAAGTTATTGGCAAAAATACGTCATATTCTGTAACAATAAAAATTAATGACAAAGAAAAAGCTACAACAGTTGCTTCTTATAACAATCCAAATTGTACGTTTACTGAATTGGAAAGCGGAAAAGTTTTAAAACAGGCAGTTGCAGATTTATTGGAACAATTAGATGTAAATTTAACATCGGAAGGTAAACAAAAACTTCTTACAGTAAATACCGTTGAATCTCAAAAATCTATTCAAGGACAAAAAGAGGTTGCAAAAGGTTTAGCTGTTGCTGCAAAAGGATCTACAGTTGAATCTTTAGGATATTTTATAAAAGCACATTCATATGATAATAATCTTTTAATAGCTTCTAATGCTATTAAAAAAAGTTCACAAGTAATAGCTTCTGGAAATTATGGTGAAAGAGCAAGAAATTTAATAAAACAACAAGAAGCTTTTGCACAATTAATTCAAACAGTTACAAATATATATAAAGAAAATCCTCCTGTAATTTTAGTATGTGATGAAATGAAGCAAGGTCAAATTGATTATAAAAATAAAAGATATAATATGACTTTTAAAAGTGCTTTAGTTACGGATGTTGACTCTTTAGAAATGGTAGATAATATTCGTCTTGGTTATAAAAATAGTGAAGATAGTGAACATTGGGGACTTTCAAATAATCTAAATCATATTATTCCATTTTATAACTACTATATAACTTATAATATAGTGAATAAAAATGGGAATGTTCTTGGAAGTACGACAATGAGATATGTTTTGTCTTCTTCTGATTATTATTATTCTGAAGATGTAAATATATCAATTGATGCGAACGAAGATTCGCAATATTTAAAATTACAGATTGCTGATATTAAAATATCTGAAAGATATATATCTAATATATCATCTTCGTTAGGAAAACTTCAAAGTATTCAGATTAGTCAATGTAATATCGATGAATATCAAAATAACATAATGAATAATCTTTTACAGGTAACTCCAACAAAAGTTAGAGATGTAAATTACCTCACTGTTACAGATTCATTAAATACAGATCAAGTAACACATTTTTTACGATATTTTAAAAATATGACTTTTTATGATTATTATTCAAAAATTTACAATTTGTACTATTTCTATGATGTTTTAATGTTTGAATCAGAAAGAGCTGTTTTGAGTAAGTATTCTTCACGGGATTTAATTAATGAAACAGGAAGAAGAAATGTATATTCTGATCATTATGTACTTACAAAAAATCCAAAATTTTGGAGAGATAAGGAACAAGTAAAAAAAGAACCAGAGAAATATTTTCCTTTCGAGTTTATAAGATATAAAAATTCTGATTATGCTTATTTAAACTGTTCAAGTGATTATCAAAAGTTGTATTCAGAAATTTTTGGTCACGAAGTACGTTTTATATCGGAAAATGATAGAAATAGAAAAAAAAGTGATAATGGTTTACCTTATACTACGCAAGAGTTGTTTCAAGAAAAAAATACGAAACTGTATGAAACCTTGAATCTAAAATACAAAAATCAGTATATTTTTTATTCTAAATATAGCGATTCTGATTTTGGAAAAGAATACGACCAAATACAACAGATGTATTCTTCAGATGAAAGATTGTCAGATATTGGAATGCCAGCTTCTGAGAAAGCATTGAATAAATTGGAAAAGAAAATAGATAAAAATCAAAAAAAATCTGTTTTTCAGTCAATTCTTACTGCTCTGGCTGTAATTATTGGTATTGGATATTTTCTTTTTAAGAAAACATTCTTTTTACTTTTTTAGAGATATGATAATGAAAAAATATATTTTGTTTTTAATTACACTTTTATTTTTTAGTTGTACTACTACAAAAGTCGAAATACCCGATTGGGTAACAAATTACCATCACTCTTTTCCTGATGATGAATATTTAGTTCAGAGAGGTATTGGAAAAACTACAGTGGAATCTAAAAATGAGGCTTTAGAAGCTATTTCATATTATCTGAATTCGACTGTAGAGGGAATTAGAAGTTCAAATTTTACACAAAATGAAATTATCGAAAATGGAGAACGTTCAGTTTCAGAACAGAATATAACTGTTCGTGATTCTCAGATTTCAACTTCAGCATCGCTTTTTGGTGTTCAATATACTGATCCATGGTACAATAAAAAAGAAAAAGTATACTATTGTGTTTGTTATATAAATCGTAAGGATGCCTGGAATAATTATGAACCTCAAGTTCGAATAGAAAAAGATAGTTTCCTTTCTTATTACAAAAAAGCAGAAGAAGCTGTCAGTCCGATTGAAAAATTAAAATTTTACAGTTATGCAATAGAGCAGAGTAAAGTATTTTTAGAAAAAGTTTCTTATATTCAACTCTTTTCTGAAGAACTTACAGAATTAACTTATTCTAATGAATTAACAATTATTTCTTCATTAAAAAATACTCAGAAAGAAATTATTTCTAAAACGCCTATTTATGTGAATGTACATAATGATGTGACTAATGAAGTTGCAAGTTGTGTGGAAAACGCTTTCAAAAACTGTGGTTTCAATATTTCTTCTAAAAAAGTTGATAATGGTTATACAGCTGAATGTAATCTTTATTTTCTTCAAAATGTTTCAGATGATATTATTGTTTGTAATCCAAGTTTTGAATTAAAGTTGATGAATGAACTAAAAGAAGATTATTCCTTTTTGATAGATGCAAAGACTGTAAAATCTTATACAGATGTACAAATAACAAAAAAAGCTATAAAAGCTATTTGTGATGAAATAAATAATAATCTTGAATTAGATTTCAAAGCTACTATAAGTGGTAAGAAATAAATAATTAGGAGGAAGGATATGAAAAAGAATATTCTTTGTGTTTTTTTGTGTGGGGTTATCATTATGATAACAGGTTGTGCTACTACAGCGAAAACTGAAAATGAAAAGGTTTATGATGTGGCAGATAATGAGCAGTCAAGAACAGTTAGTGAAGAAAATAATACTGATGTTCAAGCACGTAAAACTATTATTGTTGATTGGCAGGATAGAACAATTGGTGCAAAAGTAAATCCTGATTGGTTACTTTCGATTGCAAGAGGAAATGGTTCAAAATATGTTGCAACATATGGTCTT
>JAZUKU010000189.1:0-1643 GCA_045643485.1 Treponema sp.
CTTGATAATGAAGGCATTGGCTTTATAGGATTTGGAAGCAGCGAAACAAGCAAGATGTACATGGAAAAAAGCATAATCAAGGAGCTTATTTCCGTAGACCCTGAAAAAATAGGCGAACTTGCAATTACGGAACTGTTTGAATACCGCAACAAAGGTTATGCAAACAGTTATATCACACCGGATATTGAAATAAGCAGATCACCGTGGTAGCAGAATGAAGTATTTACCTAAAATAATTCCGGCAGTAAAAAAGTTTGTCTCAAACAGAAGCCTCAGATGGAGAATCATGTTCTGCATTACAATTGCACTTGTAATAATGATTTCCATAATCATAGGAACAATGCGTCTTGAATTCTATTCCGTAGAAAAACTTGGCGACGCATATAAATCAAATTCTGAATTAAACTATTTTTCTCAGCAGCTTGCCGCAACAGAAAACGCAATGGAAATATATGTTAACTATCATACGTTTGAAAGTATTGATGCATACTACAGCGGCCGCGGTAAAGTTGATGAATTTATATTAAGCATGAGGGAAAGCCCTTCAACAAATGAACTTCTGCAGAAAGAGTATATTGTAAACCAGCTTTCACAGAGCTTTTCTTTCTTCTCAAGTAAAGCAATTTCTGCCCGCCGTGCAAACAGTGAACAGGACGTAAGTTTTTACTACAAGAAGACAATTGACTGTTACAACCTGCTGCTTTCCCAGCTTCTTGAACTTAACAAGCTTTTGCTCCAGCAGAACGCTTCCAATTACGAATATAACCACAGGCAGATTTCTTCCACCAACAGGGTAAGCGTTCTTCTGTTCCTCTCATTTTCTTTCCTGATTTTCTTTATTCTTTATTTGACGATTACGTCTTTGACTAAACCTCTCAGTGAAATTTCGGAAGTTGCCCATCGTGTTTCAAAGCGTGATTTTGACGTACCTCTTTTTAACAGGAATACCAATGACGAAATAGGCAACATCTGCAACGCTTTTGACAGAATGATTATCAGTATCCGCGAATATATTGATACCATCTGGGAAAAGGCACGTACTGAATCTGAACTTAAGGAAAAGGAAATTGAAATGCAGGCACTTTATACTGACGCCCAGCTGCGTGCACTTCAGAATCAGATTAATCCGCATTTTCTTTTCAATACACTCAATACCGGTGCACAGCTTGCCATGATGGAAGGCGCTGACAAGACATGTTACTTTATTGAACAGGTTTCTGACTTCTTCAGATACAACATCCAGCAGCAGAAGCAGACTGCAACTATTAACGAAGAACTTGGACTTGTAGACAACTTCGTTTACATTATGAACGTACGTTTTGGAGAACGCCTGAGCTTTACAAAGAACATTCCGGAATACAGCTTCAATGAACTCATACCGGCAATGACTTTACAGCCGCTTGTAGAAAATTGCATTAAGCACGGACTTAAAAACTCAAAGGGTAAAGTTGAGCTTAACATAGAACTTACGGAAAAATATATTGTAATAAGCATATCAGACAACGGAAACGGAATGAGCGAAGAAATAAAGCAATCTGTATTCGAAGCAGTTGCATCTGAAACGACAAGGCTACCGGAAGAAATACTTGCAGTAAGCACAGAACCTGTTTCCGTAGAAAAAGACAAGCATACAGGTACCGGAC
>JAZUKU010000190.1:0-3222 GCA_045643485.1 Treponema sp.
CTACACCAGTAATGAAGATTACAGAGGCAACAAACAGGTTGCGGTTTTTGTTAAGGTCAACAGTCTGGAACATCTTAAAGCCAGATACAGCAATAAAGCCGTAAAGTGCGATACAAACGCCGCCCATTACACAAGAAGGAATTGTTTCAAGGAATGCAACTAATGGAGAAATCATAGAGAAAAGAATACAGATGAATGCACATCCCCAGATTGAAATTGTTGAAGCATTGCGTGTAATTGCAACACAACCAATAGATTCACCGTATGTTGTGTTTGGACATGCTCCAAAGAATGCACCTGCAATAGATCCGATACCGTCACCAAGAAGTGTGCGTGTAAGACCTGGTTCCTTAAGTAAATCCTGTCCAATGATAGAAGAAAGGTTCTTGTGGTCAGCAAGGTGTTCTGCAAATACTACGAAAGCAACTGGAACGTATGCTGTAAAGAGTGTAAGAAGATATTTACCTGTAACAGCCTTAAGTCCTTCTGAACCGCCAAGAATGAATGTAAACTTAGGAAGTGCAAAAAGACCGCAGTTTTTGAGTGCACTGTAGTTGATTACGATAAGTGCCGGGTTTTTGCATGCATAACCGATGAGTGCAAAGATTGAAGCAGCAATATAACCTGCAAGAATACCAATAATGAAAGGAATTAATTTACCGATTTTTTTGCCGTAAGTGGAGCAGAGCATTGTAACTGCAAGTGTAATAAGACCGCAGATTAATGCAACATATACGCTTCCGCCTTCTACAGAAGACTTCATCAAGTCACCAATTGCACTTCCAGAAAGGCATAAACCAATGATTGCAACTGTTGGTCCAATGATTACCGGAGGCATTAATTTGTCAATCCATTTAACGCCGCAGAATTTAACGATTACAGCAATGATTACGTAAACAAGGCCTGCCATTAAAGCACCAATGATAAGACCCCAGTAACCAGCCTGTTCAGTAAGGCCTAAAGTTGCAGCACCTGAAAATGCACTGAACATTGAGCCTATGAAAGCAAATGAGCTTCCAAGGAATACAGGGCTAGAACTCTTTGTAAAGAGTAAGTAAATGATTGTTCCTACACCAGCGCCAAAAAGTGCTGCAGAAGCAGAAAGTCCGTGGCCAATGATGGCTGGAACTGCAATTGTAGCTGCCATTATGGCAAGAAGCTGCTGAAGTGAAAAAAGAATGACTTTGCCGAATTTTGGCTTGTCCTTGATTCCATAAATCAATTCCATTTTGATTTCTCCTATAAGTAAATTAAATTATTATACTTCTTTATATGTCAGAATTCAATTCAAGAAATGCTGAATTTAAGCGGAATTTACGGCTTTCGTGCAAATAAAATTCCTAAAAGTAATGAATTTATTTTGTAAATTTGGTATATTTTACGGTGATTATAGAGAATAAAATTGAGGTAAATGTTTTTATGTCAGAAAACCTTCTTGAGATTAAGAATATCAGTGTAAATATCGAAGACAAATCAATCCTTCATGACGTTTCATTTAACGTAAAACCTGGTGAAATACACGTACTTATGGGCCCAAACGGTGCAGGTAAGTCAACTTTAGGCTATACACTCATGGGAAACCCTGAATATACAGTCAGCAGCGGAAACATTATTTTTGACGGCAAGGATATTACAAACGAAAGTGCTGACAAAAGAGCAAAGGCCGGTATGTTCCTAAGCTTCCAGGATCCTCTTGAAGTACCGGGACTTTCTTTGGAAAGCTTCATCCGTTCTTCCGTAACACAGGTAACAGGTGAAAAAGTAAAGCTGTTTAAGTTCCAGAAAGATCTTGAAGCAGCAATGGACATTCTTCACATGGACCACAAATATGCTGACCGTGACCTTAACGTAGGCTTTTCGGGCGGAGAAAAAAAGAAATCTGAAATACTTCAGCTTTTAATGCTAAAGCCTAAATTTGCAATTCTTGACGAAACAGATTCAGGCCTTGATGTAGACGCAGTTCGTACAGTAAGCCGCGGTATTGAAGAATATCAGAAAAAAGTTAACGGCGGACTTTTAATCATTACTCACTCAACACGCATTCTGGAAAGCCTTCACGTTGATTATACGCACGTTATGGTTAAGGGACACATTGTTCATACAGGCGACGGTTCCCTCGTACAGAAAATAAACGAAAGCGGATTCGATCAGTTCATTCCGGAAGAAATTAAAGAAGCAGAAAGAAAAGCACGTCTTGCACAGGCTGCAAAAGATGCAATGGATGCCGTTAAGGCAAATGCTGCACGCGAACTTGACGGCGCTTCTATGGAAGAAGTTAAGGCTAAGGTTAACGGAGGAGCAAACTAAATGTCTGAAGAGGCAAACAAAGAAAAGACAAATGTTGCTGACATTGACCGCTCTCTTTACGACTTCCGTTACGAAGAAAGTGAAAAAGATTTCTACCGTATACGACAGGGCTTAGACGAGTCTATTGTAGAAAAAATCAGTGCAGAAAAGAATGACCCTGAGTGGATGAAGGAATTCCGCTTAAAGTCATTAAAGATATTTAACGAAACAAATGAACCAGACTGGGGTCCAAATATCCGCGATCTCGACATTCAGAAAATCGTTACTTACGTTAAGCCAAAGACAGAAATGGCAGCAAAGTGGGAAGATGTTCCTGAAGACATAAAGAATACTTTCGAAAAACTTGGTATTCCTGAAGCAGAACGTCAGTCTCTTGCGGGAGTAGGCGCTCAGTACGACAGTGAACTTGTTTACCACAACGTAAAGGATGAAGTAAGCGAGCAGGGTGTCGTATATACGGATTTTGAAAGCGCAGTAAAGTCTCCTGAATACGGTCCAATGGTTAAGGAATACTTCATGCATCTTGTTCCGCCTACAGACCACAAGTTTGCAGCATTACACGGTGCCGTTTGGAGCGGTGGAAGCTTTGTTTACGTACCAAAAGGCGTAAAGGTTAACATTCCGCTTCAGTCATATTTCCGTTTGAATGCAGCTGGTGCCGGTCAGTTTGAACATACACTCATTATTGTAGATGAAGGCGCTGACTTGCACTTTATTGAAGGCTGTTCTGCACCAAAATACAACGTTACAAACCTTCACGCAGGTTGTGTAGAGCTTTACGTAAAGAAGAATGCACACTTGCGCTACAGTACAATCGAAAACTGGTCAAAGAACATGTACAACCTCAATACAAAGCGTGCACTTGTAGAAGAAGGCGGTACAATGGAATGGGTAAGCGGTTCTTTCGGAAGCCAT
>JAZUKU010000191.1:0-10923 GCA_045643485.1 Treponema sp.
GCTTTTTTCGTAAATGTAAGCGTAAGTATTTCGTCTACTTCACAGCCGCGGTTTAACACAAGGTCACTGAAGCGTTCAGAAAGTACTGTTGTCTTACCAGAACCTGCTCCCGCACTTACAACAGTATTATTTCTTGATTCAATTGCCTGTTTCTGAAAACTGTCTATCTGTTTTTTTTCATTTTCTTTCATAACGGCTACTCCTGATGTCCTACTGTAAATACTTTGCGGCACACAGCACTGTAATCGCAGCTGCTGCATATTTCAAAACTGTATTCTGAATTCAGGACAAAATCATTTGTCTGTATATGCATTGCATAATCATCAATCACTTCAAGAAGCTTATCGATTGTTTTATCAAAACCGTTCAAGTCTACTTCAACAAGTTTTTTATCATTGATGTTATAGAAACATGCCCGATCTGCCTTAAGTGGATTCTTTTGATTCTGCATCAGATATACATACATAGCCATCTGAAAATCAGGAAGTGTTTCCGGATCATTTTCATCATACACGGAATTTGACGGAACGCCGTACTTGGAACTTTTAAAATCAATAAGCACTGTTTCTGCACTCGCGGGTTCCTGAAGTATACAGTCTGCCTTTCCTATACAAAGAATATTCTTTTCAGGTATTTCGTATTTAAATTCCTTTTCAACATCTACGACCAAGTAATTCTGGAACCTGTAAGAAAAATCCGTTACAAATTCAATGACGTTTTCTGCAAACGCAGACCTTGTTGCATTAAGAAGTTCTCCCGTAAGGTAACAGCTTTTTTCTTCGACAATTGCTTCATCAATACTTTGTTCAAGAATAGACTTGTACTGTTCAGGCAAACTTTCTTCTTCTGTTTTAAGAGGAAGTTTTTTTTCTTTAAGAGTCCTGCAGTATATTTCCAGTATTTTGTGATAAAGATTACCGATTGATATTTCATCCATCAGTGAAGCATCATTATTTACCTGCTGAAGCTTTATCATGTTGCGCACAAGCCAGTAACGCGGACAGTTAATGAAATTCTTAAGTTGAGAAACAGAAACTTTAAGCATTCCATCTTCATAACGCTTCTTTTTAATACAGTTTTCTATTTCCTCTACAGCTGTATTATCCGTCTGTTCTTTCTGCGATAGACCTGAATGATTTTTTGTCCACTGTTCAAAGCCTTCTTTCTGAACACCAAACAGATGTTTCGGAAATTCAACATTCTGGCTGTTGGTAAACCATTTTTTTTCAACAGAATAATTATCATTCTGTAATTTCGAAAGTGTCTGTTCTGTTTTTGTCAAATCATTTTCTGAAAGATAACTTGATGCCTGTGCGTATCCTGTAAAAGTTTTTAATGACGAAGAAAAATATACATCCGACTCAACTGAATTCATTTTATAAAGCTGAATGAATTGCTGAGTGACATTCGTATCTTCTACTTTCTTTCCCTTGCTAAGAAGAATCTCCCGTTTATCTTCGCGTAAGAATCCAAACTGTTTATATACAACGGCAAGAGAAGCCTGACTTGAATCAAGAATAATATGACACTTAAACGGAGCTGCTGCACCAAGCTTATATGGCAGAATCTGAACACCGCGTTCGTCTGTCTGAGCAAGGTAATTTGTTTCGCCAAGATAATTTATAAAGAAGCTGAATGGAGACGAAACCTTACAGTCATCAAATGATTCTTCAAGGTCTATCAATGCACCAAGTTCACTAATACAGCGGCTTAAGATTCTGTCTGTTTTTTGAGTACAATTTGTCATGTCAAAAAAATCATTTCGGAACTGAAAGTATTTTTCCCTTATGTCAGAAAAACTCTTTGCTTCAACAATGGCTTTTGATTCACGCTTTAATCTGTTATAGAAAGCCTTTATATCTTCGCTTACACGTTTTGTCTCAAATGATTTTTCCCACACGTCAATCTGTTCGTCTTTATACTCAAACGAACAAATACAGTTGTTTTCCTGTCCAAACTTTATAAGTCTTGAATTAAGGCTTTCTTTTATCCACGGAAGCTCTGTGTTCAGAAAAAGAGTTTTAAGGCTGTCATAACTGAACTTACTGCTTACACATTCCTGAATCTGTGAAAAGAATGAACCTGCATCAGAAGAAGACAATGGTTTTGCATAGCGCATTACATAAGGTATTTCGTAAATTGAAAAATCACGTTCTACATACGGACCATAGCTGTCCATATCAGGTATGCTTACTGCAATATCAGTCCATGGAATATTTTTTTCGTCATGCAGCTGTCTTATATAAAGTGCAGCGTTTTTAATTTCAGTTCTTGAGTTGCTGAAAAAATCTACGCTTCCAAATTCAGTTTCTTCTGTCTGCGGCAAATGAATCAAAGTAATGTCTTCCGGTGACTGTTCAAGAATTGTTTTGTATTCAGTATAGTCAGAAAGAATTTCTGGAAAGAATATATAATAGTGGTTACCATCTGATTTAAATGGTGGAATTTCCCATGCAGGGTCAAACAAATTATGTTCATTTAAAAAAGCTTCATACTTTTCATAAAGAATCTGCAAGTCTTTATCTTCATCATCAGGAGTAGCTCCACTCTTTTCAAAATATTTTTTCCATAAAGCCAGGCTTGGTAAAAGAGATGATATCCACGAAGAAAAACCTGTTGCATTTGAAGCATATTCAGGAACAATTAAATTTTTCAAGAAAGTTTTTTCTTTGTTTTCAGAAATTAATTGTGCAGCAAACACTTCACGCATTGTTGAAGGCACAGAAGTTTTATCCTGATGCTGACTCTTAATTGACGTTCCTTTAAAATCATCCCATGCAATAAATCGTTCCATTGCTACTGCTGTAATTTCACTTACACTTATTATTCTGTCTGCCCACAAATCAGCAGCAGTCTGTGTTGGAAAAACAAAAACTGAATTTCTTTCAGTAATGTGCATGGACAAATTCTCTTCGATCATATTCTTTTTCATGAATAATCCTCTTTTATCACCAGATAAAAAAAATTATATCATATACAAAGATTTGATTCAAAAAATAGACAAAAAAAATTCTTCGTGTTAAAATAAAAATAGGTTGTGGGAACAATCAATGTAAATTTATTTTTTAATTCGGAGAAAGATAACAAGCAGTTTTCTTTGCAAAACAAATTATTCATGACATTGTGATGATGAAAAAAAAACTTGCGTATTCTTCATTCTGGAATTAAAATTAAATTATCGATCTCCATGGAGGATATTATGGCAGAAGAAAAAAAGGCAGTAGCTAAGAAGGCTCCAGCTGCAAAGAAACCAGCAGCTAAGAAAGCAGCTCCAGCTAAGAAAGCTCCAGCAGCTAAGAAAGCAGCTCCAGCTAAAAAAGCAGCAGCAGCTAAAAAGCCAGCAGCTAAGAAAGCAGCTCCAGCTAAAAAAGCAGTAGCAGCTAAGAAGCCAGCAGCTAAGAAAGCTCCAGCTAAGAAAGCAGCTCCAGCTAAAAAGCCAGCAGCTAAGAAAGCTCCAGCTAAAAAGCCAGCAGCAAAGAAATAATTTTCTTCGCTGAAAAAAAAAACGCTTCGTGTTTGACACTGAAGCGTTTTTTTTTGCCCAAAATAATTTTCAGTTAATGAATTGTCTGCTTAACAATCAAGCATGAGGAATTGAAAAGTAAACACTAAAGAAGTGCATTACACTTCCTGCAATTACAAACAGATGGAATATACTGTGAGTCCATTTGTAATTCTTCATGACATAGAAAACACAACTAACTGTATAAGCGATTCCTCCGCACACAAGCATTACAATACTTATTGTCGGAAGATTTCTTGAAAGCGGATTAGATGCAAATACAATAAACCAGCCCATTAAAATATATGTTACGACAGAAACATTCCTCATCCTTGAACCGAAAATTGCGTAGAAGATTACACCAAGCAATGCAAGGAACCACATTACGCCAAATACTACCCAACCGAATGCACCTTCAATTGTTGTTAATGCAAACGGTGTATAAGTTCCGGCTATCAGAAGATAAATGGATGAATGATTTAAAACAGAAAATACTTTTCTTACACCATACGGCTGAAGTGCATGATACAAAGTAGACATCATGTAAAGGATAAACATGGATGAACCAAAAATAGTAAAGCTTGTTACGTAAAGACCAGTTTTTCCTTCTGGAGCATAAGTTACTGCGCGGATGATAAGAAGAACGATTGCGGCTACACTCAAACCTGCTGCAATTCCGTGGCTGATTGAATTGAACAAATCTTCTGCAAGTGAATACTGTCTTGGCTGACGTGCGTTGTAGGCAAGACGGGCATTTTCTTTCTGAATGCGCAAAAACTTTCTTCTTTCGCGTTCAGCTTCCTTTGCTTTCTGGCGCTCCGGATTTGCTGCGTACTGAATCTTTACTTCACGGATTTTTTCCTTTGCCTGAAGCTTTATTGTCCTGATTGCAGCCTTTTTCTTTGCTTTTAATGATTTTCTTGTTATTTTTCCTGAAATGTCAGCCATTGCGGTACCCTCATTTTTTCTTGAATTATACAGTCATTCACTTTTTAATGCAAACTTATAGACACCAAAAAACGCCTTTTGTTGCCACAAAATATTCATTTCATTATAATTTATTGCATGAGTGAAACAAAAGATTTATGTCCATGCGGCTCAGGAAAAACTTATTCTGAATGCTGCGAATCAATTATCAAGGGAAAAGCTAAGGCTAAGACAGCAGAAGCTTTAATGCGCGCACGCTATACTGCTTACGAAAAACACGAAATTGACTTTATCATCAATTCATGCGAACACAGCGAAGAAATTGCTGAAATTGACAGAAAAGCTACTGAAGACTGGAGCAAAAAAAGTACATGGCACGGTCTTAGAATTATCCGTACTGAAAAAGGTACAGAAAATGATGACGAAGGTATTGTTGAATTTGAAGCAACATACACTCAGAAAGGTGTACGCGACGTTCATCACGAAACAGGTGCTTTCAAGAAAGTAAACGGCGAATGGTTATACAGCACAGGTATGGTTAAAGCAATGACAGTTGTACGCGAAGGCAGAAAAATCGGCCGTAACGAACCATGTCCTTGTGGAAGCGGAAAAAAATACAAGCAGTGTTGTGGACGCTAAACCGTTAAATGGCACAGAATATCTATACAGGCTTTCATGCTGTTGAAGAAAGAGTAAGGCGTTCCGTTGAAGAAAAATCATGCGGCAAATGCCACATCTTCTACAGCAAGCCGGGTCCAAGAATTAAAAAAATAATTTCTCTTGCAAAACAGTCTTCAATCATTTGTGAAGAAACAGATGACAGGACATTAGACCAGATGGTAATGCAGCTTCCTGTTCAGGCAAGAGACCACCGCGGAATTATTCTTACTGTTGAAGGCGAAAAGCAGAAACAGCAGAATCTTGTTGATTTTGACCAGTGGCTTTCTACAATTCCTGAAAAAGCAACAGTAATTATTCTGGACAGCGTTACTGACCCGCATAATGTTGGCGCAATAATCCGTTCGTGCGATCAGTTTGGAGCAAACCTTCTTGTTGTTCCGGAAAAGCGCAGTGCTTCTGACATTGCTTCAAATGATATTATTGCCCGTTCGAGTGCAGGTGCGAGTGCATGGGTAAATGTTGCAGTCGTAACAAATCTTGTTCGTACAGCCCAGCTTTTAAAGGAAAACGATTTCTGGGTTTACGGAGCTGATGCCGGTGGAGAAAGTCTTCAGAAAAATAAATTTGCTGACAGGACTTGCATCATTATGGGAAGCGAAGGCAACGGAATTGCTCATCTTCTTTCACAGCAGTGTGATTCAGTAATTTCAATTCCAACTTGCGGTAAAATAGATTCGCTGAATGTTTCTGTAGCAGCGGGCGTTCTTCTTTACGAAAGATACAGACAGTTGATTTCTGAACAATAATTTTGGTAAAATAAAATATGAACGTATTACTTGGCATTTCTGCAGCCGGTGGACTTGGCTTAGGTCCGGCTTTTGTAGTTCCGGAAGAAAAAGAAAGAATCATCCCTAAGGAAAAGATTACACTAAAAAAAGCAGAATCAGGCTGGAAACGCTTTGAACAGGCTGTAGAAAAAATACAGGCATCTATCTCAAAAAATCTTGAACATCTTGAACAAGACAATCTTCACAGAGTAATTTTCGAAACATATCAGCTGATGCTTGCAGATCCTGTTTTTTTACAGGAACTTAAGACAGAATACGACTCAGCACTTTACAACATAGAATACGTCCTTAACAAAAAGGTAATTGAATACGCAGACCGTTTAAGAAACAGCGGCAACGACTATCTTGCAGAACGTGCACAGGATATTGAAGACGTATTTGGACGCGTAATCGATGAGCTTATTGATTTCCATCCATTTAACATTGAGCAGATTCCGGATGGAGTTGTTATTGTTGCAAAGGCATTTAAAGCAAGCGACACAGTAATCCTAAGCAAAAGAAACATTACAGGCCTTGCGCTTACTGAAGGCGGTGTTTCAAGTCACGTTGCAATTCTTGCAAAAAGCTACGGCATTCCGGCTGTAGTTGGTCTTGATGACATTACATCGCAGATTTCTGACGGCGAACAGGTAATTGTTGACGGTACTCTTGGCGAAGTAGTTGCTTCTCCGGACACTGCCACAATAAATGAATATAACGCAAAGGTTGAATCTGAACGCAAACACAGACTTGCTCTGGAAAAATTCAGGGATCAGCCTGGTAAGACAAAAGACGGCACTGAATTTTCTCTTTACGCAAACATTGGTACTCCAGAAGAAGCTAAGTTTGCTGTAGAAGAAGGTGCTGACGGTATTGGTCTTTTCAGAACTGAATTCCTTTTGATGAGCATAGCAAAAAGCTTAAAGGAAAACGGCGGTTCTCTTTCGGGACCTATAAGCGAAGAGCTGCAGTTTGAAGCATACAAGCAGGTTCTTGAAACAATGGGTGACAAACCTGTAACAATACGTACACTCGATGCGGGCGGCGACAAGATTCTTTCTGCAAACGATCTTCCTGTAACTGAAGAAAAAAATCCGCTCATGGGTTTGCGTGCAGTCCGTCTTTCTTTGTTCTACCCTAGCATTTTGCGTACACAGCTTCGTGCTTTGTTCCGCGCAAGTGTTTACGGAAATTTAAAAATAATGTTCCCTCTTATTACTGATGTTTCTCAGGTTGAAACATTACGCGGTATTTGTCGCGGCGTAAAGGAACAGCTTAAGAGCGAACATATTCCTGTTAAGCAGGACGTTCCGATTGGCATTATGGTTGAAACAGCAGCTGCTGCCCTTACTGCAGATTGTCTTGCTCCACACAGCGACTTTTTCTCAATCGGTACAAATGACCTTACCCAGTATACTCTTGGTGTAGACAGGGAAAATTCTGCTGTTGCACCTCTTTATAATGAATTCCATCTTGCTGTTCTTAGAATGATCAACAACACAATCAAGTGTGCTGAAGATGCTGACATTCCGGTTTCAGTTTGCGGTGAAATGGCAAGCCGCAAGGAAAGTGTTCTTGTTCTTGCAGGACTTGGCATAAGGCAGCTCAGTATGAGTCCAAAGCAGATTCCGGTTATCAAGGAAACACTTTCTCAGTTTACACTGCAGGAATTACAGACTATTTCCTGCCGTTCACTCAATTAGTTTTAGGGAAAAAGAATGACGAAGAAAAAGAAGAAGCCTGACTTTTCCAAACCAAAGCCTGTTAAGAAAACAGCTGATGCTATTCTCGAAAATGAAAATGTTACTGACGCAGAACAGAATGCAACTTCGGTAACTGAAGAAAGCGCTGTTATTCAAAAAGATAAAGCAGATTTACTTGAAGAAAAAAGAGCCGGCGGTAAAACAAAAGTTCAGCCGCAGACAGAAAAATCTTCAGGCAAAGAAATTGACAGTCAGCGAAAATCAAAGACACAGAAATTCTTTCCAGACAAAGTATATTTTAATTTACCGCTCATTGTTATTGCAGGAAGACCTAACGTAGGAAAGTCTACTTTATTCAATGCGCTTACTCATACAAAAAGGGCAATTACTGATCCGACTCCTGGTGTAACAAGAGACCCTGTTGAAGGAACAGCATTCATTGCAGGAAAACCGGTACATCTTATGGACACAGGCGGCTACAAGCTTACCCGTGACATTGGCTCAATGGAAGCTGTAATGGATGACCTTGTTGTTGAAAAGACAGTCGAAATGATTGAACGCGCAGACAGAATACTTTTACTTCTTGACGCAACAGAAATTACTCCAGAAGACGAAGAATTCATTCAGCACATGAGGCCTTACTGGAACAAGATGGTTGCTGCCGTTAACAAATGCGAAGGCGGTAAGAATGAATCGCTTGCATTCAACTACATGAAGTACGGCTTTAAGGACCTGCAGTTTATTTCAGCATCACACGGCGACGGTATTCCTAAGCTTGAACAAACTCTTGTTGACGGAATTGACTTTAGTGCTGTTACGGAAGGTCAGGAAGATCATCCTATACGAATTGCAATTGTCGGTAAGCCTAACACAGGAAAGTCTACTCTAAGCAACTGCCTTACTCACACCAATGCTTCAATCGTAAGCAATTATGCCGGCACAACACGCGATGTTGTTGAAGGAAGCTTCCGCTACAACGGAAAAGATTTTGAGGTTCTTGATACTGCGGGAATCAGGCGAAAAGCTAAAGTTAAAGAGAACATAGAATATTATTCGGTTAACCGTGCAATCAAATCGCTTGATGAATGCGACCTTGTTTTCCTTATGATTGATGCGCAGGAAGGTCTTGCTGAACAGGATAAGAAAATTGCTTCCCTTGCTTACGAACGCGGTCGCGGAATTATTTTTGTCCTTAACAAATGGGACACGCAGGACGGCAGTTTGAAGACTCTTCGTGCGGCTCAGGACAACATTAAATATACTTTTGGTCAGATGAACTGGGCACCAATTGTTGCAATAAGTGCACTTAACGCTGACGGTATAAAAAATCTTATGGATACTGCAATCCGTCTTTACGATCAGCTTACACGCAAAATTGAAACTGCTGCCATTAACCTAGCACTTAAAGACTGGCTTGCAAAATATCCGCCGCCTGCTACAAAAGCCATTCATTTTAAGGTAAGATATATTACACAGACCAGCATTAATCCTGTAAACTTCCTGCTGTTTGCTACAAGACCTGATAACGTTCCCGGAAGTTATGTAACTTACTTGAAGAACAGAATTCGTCAGGATTTAGGCTTTGATGAAATTCCGGTACAGCTTGAAATGAAAGCAAGCCGTACTGACTGGAAAGAAAGAGAAAGGAACCGTGACTGATGGCAGCTTATTCAATTGGTGAAGTAGAACAGATTACAGGCGTAAAGGCTTACGTTCTCCGTTACTGGGAAGAAATTATTCCCTGCTTTGCTCCAAAGAAAGATGACTTTGGAAGACGCATTTATTCTCAGCGTGAAATTGACATTATCCGCAGACTCAAGTATTTGATTTACGAAAAGCGCTACACTATTGACGGCGCACGTTCGCAGATTATTGAAGAGACTGAACTTTCTGATGCAAACGCAGCAGCACTTCAGGCACTTCATGAAGCACGTGAAGAACTTGGCGGACTTTACCTTATGCTTAAGAAAAGCGGCAAACAGTTTACTGCGCGCAACAATGCGATAGACAAAGCTGCAGGCGGTTCTACTGAAACAGATAACAGCCCGACACAAGAGACAAATGAATAAATCTACTGACAAAAATAATAATCAGCTCAAATGGTACGAAAAGGCTTCGAAAAAACGCTTTGATGAAAACGGAAAGGAAATTGTTCCGGAAAGCAGGCGCAGTAAGAAGAAAGGCAAACAGTTAGCGGAAACAGCCGGCAGTAACGGAAAAAAGCTTCCGGTAACTGAAGATGTGCGCAGTAACAGAAAAAATCATTCCGTAACAGAAGCTGCTGGTGGCCACGGAAAAAAAGCTCTGGTAACTGAAGATACGCGCAGTAACAGAAAACGTAATTCAGTAACTGAAGATACGCGCGGAAAACAGAAACGCAATCCGCTAACTCCACAGACAACATTATTCAGCACAGAAAAAATTCCGGCTGATGCGCTCAATATTTTAAACACATTCGACAAGCTCGTAATTTCTTCGCGTAACCTTACGTCAAAGCAGATTTCACTTCTGCCAAAACAGATTAAGGAACTGAGCCACGAACTTACTGACGACAGAACAAGCCGTCACTTGGGCTACATGAATAAAACGACAACTGTAAGTGCATACATTTATTACTACATGTGGTGGAACTTAGTGCGACTTGTAAAACTGTTTGCAAACCTTTCCAAAGAATCACTTGCACTCGACGACGATGCAGTGTGTCTTGATATAGGAAGCGGTCCACTTACTTTACCGATTGCGCTTTTTCTTGCACGACCGGAACTGCGTACAAAAAAAATTACATGGTACTGCACAGACATTTCTTCAACAGCACTTGCTGAAGGAGAAAATCTATTCCTGACAGTTGCCGCAAAACTAAAATGCGAACCGTGGAAAATAATCCGCATTAAGGGAGAATTCGGAACTTCGATTAAACAGAAAGTTTCTCTTGTTGCAGCAGCGAATGTCTTTAACGAAATTGCAGAAGACAACGAAATGCCTCCTGACTACCTTAGCAAAAAATATACTGAAAAATTAATTGCATATACTGATTCAGCAAAGACTTCACGAATTCTGATTGTTGAGCCTGGTGTTCCTAAGACTGCACGTTTTGTTACACTTCTGCGTGACTCTTTGATGAGGAAAAATTTTATTCCTGCAGCACCTTGTACTCACTGCGAACAATGCCCTATGGACGGAAAGCGCGGCGGCAAGTGGTGCAATTTTGCTTTTTCTACTGACGATGCTCCTGCTTCGCTCAAGAAGCTTTCTGAAGCAGCTCATCTTCCTAAAGAGCGTGCTGTTCTTTCGTTTGTGCTGGCTGTTTGCACGACTAATGCTGCTTGTGCAAACGGAACAGCTG
>JAZUKU010000192.1:0-3921 GCA_045643485.1 Treponema sp.
GATTGTATTTCCGTTAACGCAGCGTATTTCTACAATGTCATCTGCTACAAGACGGTGTCCTCTTTCTACAAGTTCAAGGGCTGTTTCACTCTTACCTACACCGCTGTCACCTACAAGCAGGATGCCTACACCGTATACTTCGACAAGTACGCCGTGCATTGTCTGGCGTGGGGCAAAAATGCTTGAGAAAACACGCAGAAGTCTTGAAGAAAATTCCGTTGACTCAAGGTCTGTCTGTAATACAGGACAGTTTGACTTTTCGGCAATTTCAAGGAATGCTTCTGTCGGGTTTATGCTGTGTGAATATATACAGCAAGGTATTTCAAAAGTAAAAAGCTGCTCAAGAGTGTCTGTTTTTTCTTCTTTACGGAGTTTTTCAAGATAAGCGTTTTCTCCGCGGCCAAAAAGCTGTACGCGCTGGTATGCAAAAGACTCAAGGAATCCCGAAAGTGCCAGTCCCGGACGGTTAATATCAGGAACTGTAAGTACACGTGAAAGCCCCTTGCGGCCTGCAATGCACTTTAAGTTGAGAGAGTTATGTCCTTTTAAGTCTAATTCAAGCAAATCCAAAACGGTAAAACTTTTATCTGACATATGACTAGTATACACTCAACTTGTCATAAAAACAATACGGAATATTTCAATTTTATATTAAGTTTTTTTTGCTAAAAAGGGTTATAATTGATATAATGAACTTACAGGAGCTCTGTAGCTTATGAATACAAAAAGATTTGAATGCAAATTCTGCGGATATGTTTACGAACCGGAAAACGGTGATACTGAAAACGGTATAGATAAAGGCACTTCTTTTAACTTAATTCCTGACACATGGGTATGCCCTATCTGTGGCGCAGAAAAGGAAGCCTTTATTGAAAAAGACCCAAGCTGAAATTCAGCTAGAACATCACAAAAAACTTATTGCTGAAACAAGAAGAAAGGCTCAGATAAAACAGGAGTTTGACCAGATTATTGCCCGTCAGCGTGAAAACAATGAAATGTATAAGCTTGAAGTCTGGAAGGACAACAACAGTGAATATCTTGAAAAAGCAATGGCCCAGCAGAAGGCAATAAGTGAGATGACTCTTAAAAATCAGCTTGCTTCAAAACGCATGGAATACATAAAACACCTTTATGTTCTTGGTGTAGACCTTTCGATAATCCGTGAGGTATTCAGACTGACTGATGATGAAGAAATGGCCCTTCTTGCCTACTGATTCTTTCCGGGGGTTTCAGTAATTCTGTGATGCTTAAGACGGTACTGCTTTGGCGTAATTCCCTTATAGCGCGTAAATGTCTTTATAAGATGGCTTGAGTCAGAAAAGCCTGTTTCCTGTGCAATCCATGAAAGGTTCTGTGACGTAAAGAGGAGCATGTCTTCAGCCTTTACGATTCTTATTTCTTCGATATATTCCTTGCATGATTTTCCGTACAGTTCGTGGAAACTTTTTGCAAAGAAGCTGTAGCTCATTGCACACCGTTCTGCTAGTTTTTCTACACGGAGTTCTTCTCCTGAATGTTCGTCAATATATTCAGCAATGCTTCTTATTGATTCCTTTGTACGGTTTTCAGGTTCTGGTGAAAGTATGTCCATATTAAAGCCGTTTTCATCCCAGATGCGGATTATCTTTAAGAGCAGTTCTGTTATTGTATTGTGTACTACAATGTCGTAGCCGTATTTGTGTTCGCGAAGTTCTTCACGGCATGTCTTGAAAAAGCGTTCGAAGTTCCATTCACGGATTTTTTCTTCGCGGAAAATTACAGGAAGCTTTTTGTCTTCGCGGGCCTTCTGCAGTACACGGCTTAATCTTGGTGTGTAGCTGTTTGGTGCGTGAAGTGCATTTGCATCAAATTTAATTCCTTCAAAAATAATAGGCAGACCCTTTGCAGAATAAAGTGCATGAACTGCTTCCGGGTAGAAGATGATTAAATCACCTTCTTCAAGAACATATGTTGTGCCGTCGCATTCTACCATTGCGCTGCCGGTTCGCATGTAGATTATTTCCGTGTAGTAATGCCAGTGTGAGCGAACTGGGAAGTTTGTTCTTGAAGCGTCAAATACAAATGTTTCATACGGACGGTTGATTGTGTCCGAATATTCAAACAGATACTGCATACATATAGCATAAAAAAAGACTCCCGTTCTGTCGAGAGCCTTTTTTAAAAAATCGTAAAAATCTATTCAGATTATTTTTCTGACTTTGAAATTGCTTCCCACAATCCGTTCAGGTAAGCACAGCCCAATGCACGGTCGTAAAGTCCGTAACCAGGCATTGCAACTTCTCCCCAGATTGCCCTTCCGTGATCAGGACGTATGCAGCCGTCAAAGCCAGTGTCGTAAAGTGCCTTCATGATTGCGTACATGTCAAAACTTCCGTCTGCAGAAAGGTGTGCTGCTTCCTGGAAATCCCTGTCTGTATTGAACTTAAGGTTCCTTACATGAGCAAAATGAATTCTTCCCTTACAGGCGTGGATTATGTCTACAAGATTATTGTTGCGGTTAGAGCCAAGGCTTCCTGTGCACAGAGTAATTCCGTTGTGAACATTCGGTACTGCTTCGAGCATTTTAAGAATATTTTCCTTACTGTTGATGATGCGCGGAAGGTTGAATACAGGCCATGCCGGGTCATCAGGATGAATTGCCATATCTATTCCGTATTTGTCGCAGACAGGCATTATTGCCTTAAGGAAATATACTAAATTGTCAAAGAGTTTCTTTTCGTCAATGTCTTTGTATGCTTCGAAAAGTTCCTTTATTTTTGCCATGCGTTCCGGTTCCCAGCCAGGAAGTACGAAACCGTTGCTGTCCTTATCTAAACCGGCAAACATTTTTTCAGGATCGATTTTGTCGATTGCGTCCTGATTGTATGCAAGTACTGTTGAACCGTCAGGTCTTACGCGTGCGAGTTCACTTCTTGTCCAGTCGAATACAGGCATGAAGTTGTAGCAGACCATGCGTATGTCTTCCTGACCAAGTTCTTCGAGTGTCTTTATGTAATTTTCTATGTACTGGTCGCGGTTACCGCTTCCTGTCTTTATGTCGTCGTGAATGTTTACGCTTTCAATTCCGCTTACTTCAAGGCCGTTTGCTGCTGCATCTGATTTGAGCTTACGGATTTTTTCCAGCTGCCACACTTCTCCAGGCTGCGAATCGTATACAGTAGTAATTACCCCCTTAACGCCAGGAATCTGCCTTATCTGTTCAAGCTTGACCGAATCAAATCCAGTGCCAAACCATCTGAATGTCATCTTCATTATGCTATATCTCCTCAAATGCCTTTGCTGTACTTATAAATATTTTTCCAGTGTTTTAAATATTGCTCCGTTACCGGCGCTGAGTTCTGTAAACAATGCTTCAATCTTAGCCGCAAGCGGAGTCGTATATAAATCAGTTCCAAAAATCGTTTTGTTAGAAAGAATGTCCTTTAAATTTCCCTGCTTAACAAGAGGCTGTAATTCTGCAAGCATAGGATCCGGGCTGCATTCAAAAGGATTTCCGTTGTCGTCAACAGCAAGCAGATAGCGCAGCCAGCCCGCAATTGCAAGAGGAATGCCTGTTAAAGAAGAAAGGTCCTTTCCGGCTGCAATGTAAGCCTTGATTGTTTCGCCGTAACGTACAGGAATCTTCTGAGAAGTGTCACATGCAATGCGCTGCGGTGTGTCAGGAATATTCGGGTTAGGAAGACGTACGTTTACTACTTCATCAATAAAATCTTTAGGCGAAAGAATGCCCGGGTCTACAACAACAGGAAGTCCTTCGTCGTAACCGATTTTCTTTATGAGCTTAACAAGAAGTTCATTCTTCATTTCTGCGGCAATTGAAGTAAAGCCTGTCATGCATCCGTAAACTGCAAGCGCTGTGTGAAGCGGATTAAGGCAAGTTGTTACCTTCATTGTTTCAGTTCTGTTGACTGTAGTGCGGTC
>JAZUKU010000193.1:0-11168 GCA_045643485.1 Treponema sp.
CGGAAACAGATATTGAACATCTGCGAAAGTATTTCCCTGAATGAATAATCTTCTGTCATAATCCTAACATCTCCTTTAATGTGTTTACATAATTTCTTGAAATAATGACTTTGTAGCCGTTTTCAAGAACAGCTTCAAAACGTCCGCCGAATGCAGGTGACAGTGAATCAATTTTATCAATGTTGACTATTACTGCTTTGCTTGCGCGGAAAAATACATCTGCAGGTAGTTCTTCTTCAAGCATGTACAGTTTTGATTTTGTTTCATACACTTCATCTTTTGTGTAAGCAAATACTTTGTCGTCAACTGATTCAAAGTAGAGTATTTCTTTCTGGTCAAGCAGTACAATTTTTGAATCCTTATAGAAATTCATTTTTGCCTTGCCTGCCTTAAACTGGTTGAGCAGCCTTGTAATGCTTTCGTCAATGTAGTCGCACTTAACGATTACTTCGTCTTCTTCATCCGGCTGCTTTTCTAATATTGTAATTTTCATTGATTATATTGTATCAACTTTTTTGCTTCTTGTAATGCTAAAACTTCATCTGTTCTGCGGTTAAGTATTTTGTATGCACGTGAAGCCATTGCGTAACAGTAAGCCATTGCAACTGAATACTCCGGCTGCTTAAGTTCTTCTTCGGTGAATGTAAGCTTATAAAGTTCAGTTACGCGCATGAAGTCTGATGCTGCTGTTTCTGCCTTACCGAATACGTCATTTGGTACTGAATATGCTACGCTTGCACGGTTCATGAGAACATCAATTTCTCCCGGTTTACCCTGTGACAGTTCTGCGGCTTTGTCCAGATATTCAAAGGCTTCGTTAACAAATGCAACTGCCTGAAGAACAGATGCGTTTCCTGCCTGAAGCGCAAGTGACGAACCGTAATATGCCATTGTTACGTAATCGTCAGGATTTTCGTTAAGCTTCTGCTTTAACTGTTCAGCGTATTCTTCCGGATTAGAGTACATGCTTCCTGTGTCAGGTGCGTATTTTGCGTACTGTTCTGTCAGCTTGTTAAAGAATTCTTCTTCTTCATTGCCTGATGACGGACGGTTTCCTTTCCATGCTTTTCCTGTTGCTGCAAACGGATGCATTTCTACTTCCGTGGGAACAAGCACTGCTTTTGTAAAATTTTCTGCGTTCCATGTGCCAAGCTGTGTGTTGTCTCCAAGTACGTCGTATACTTTCGGGATTAGTGCGTTGTATTCTTTTGCGGATTTTGTGCTGCCGCGGCTAACGGAGCGTCTCTTTTCCAACGGCATGAATCCGCCGCGGTCGAACTGCGAATAGGCTCCGGTTACAACGTAATGATATGTTTTTGTGGAACCATATACTGCCTGTAAGTATTCATTCCGTAAAGGTATTCTGATTTTTACTGTTCTTCCGCCGTCTGCTTCATATTGTTCTGCATTGCAGATGAATGTTTTGCTGCTGTCGTAAATTTTTGTCTGGCCGCTGCATGACCATACTGCTATGTCCCATGGGTGGTCCGGGCTGAATGTTACGTTTTCTGCTGAATCAGTCAGCGGTTCAGTGCTTCCTTCCGTTACGTTATCAAGGTCTATGTAAAGCATTATGTTTCTTACGCCTGCTGGTCCTGATTTGTATTCAAGTATAAGCTGCCAGTATTCAGAACTGTTCTGCCATTTTGCTTCGATTACAGGTTCGTGAACTGTATACTTTACGAGATCGAGTGAACCTTCTGCAAACGTCTTATTTGAAGGGTAAACAATGTTTCCGTTACCGTTGTCGTCTCCGGCTGTGTCGTAAATTTCTGCTGTAACTAATCCGCCTTCGTATGTCGGAAGAAGATGAAGATGTTTTCCGAGTTTTGCAGTAAGTCCACCTGAATTAATAAAGAATATCATTACTCCAAAAAAGCAGATGAATGCAAAAACTGCTGTAAGAATATTTCTGATTAATTTTTTCATTCTGTTCCTCCGCAGATTATTTTGTGATTGCCTTTACAAGAAGGTCCATTGCTCTTGGCATGAAGTTTGAAGACATTACTGTTGAAAAAGTAAATGCAGCAAATCTGAAAAGCTGTGCCGGTTCAAGAAGTTCCTGAATTACTTTTCCTGCTTTAGTTTTTGCTTCTGTTGTCTTTCCGCACTTATGGTCAAATCTGAATGCAACTGAAATTGCTTTCTCTGGGCATGCGTGTATACATTCACCGCATTTTGCACATGTAATTTCTGGTGAGCCTTTCTTAGACTGAATTGTCTTTATGTCGATTGCACCAAACCTGCATGTCTGTGCACATTTCATGCATCCCTTGCATTTGTCTGTATCGATTTTCATTTTGAACATGCTTATTCCGTCTGTTAAAGAAGCAAATGCACCAAACGGACACAGAACATTGCACTGTGTTCTTCTTTTGGTAAGGATTGGCATTATTACGACAAGTCCTAAAAATAATCCTATGAATAAAACTGCTGCAATTAAGCTTGGTATGGAATCAATCGGGCTGAATTCAGTAACAAGCTTGAACGGACAGAACCATTCGCAGTAAGAACATGCAAGTTCACATAAGCTTGCAAGTATTATGAATGCAAAAAAGCCGAATGCAAATTCTCGAAGCTCTTTGTTTTTTGGCAAAAGATTAATGCGTCTTTTCTTTCCTGCCTTACTGAAGCCTTCTTCCCATCCGCCGTAAAAGCAAACCCAGCTGCACCAGCCGCGTCCAAGAACTATTGTGCAGACAAACCATATAATGAGCATGCTTGCTACAGACGCATAGTGTCCGGAAATTCTTGCAGGAAAAATTATTCCTTTAGTAACTGCAAGCGGTAATAAAACCTGCGGTATTGCAATATGGCAGAATGGCAATTCAGAATTACTCATTGCTCCTTCAGTAATAGCCATGCTTCCTCGTTCAGCATACAAGTCTGCAATAAAAGCAAGACAGAATCCTACTGCAAACACAATCTGGAAAATACTTCTGTATTTGGAACCGCTTCCTTTAACTTTACGCTCACTGAATGTCATGCGTACAAAAAGGTACATTAGGAAAACACCATAAATAACACTTGATGCAGAAAAATTATTCATCAAGGGAACAAAGAATAAAATAATTATTCCCATCATAAAACATAATATTAAACTAGAAATCATTTGATCCTCCACAAAAACGCTGTTAACTCAACCAAAGAAAAGCGGAATTATTCCGAGCATAACTAAAAAGTAAATGCTTACCAGAAACTGTGTAACACGTGCAACTCTTCTGAGAGCAGTAATTCTTTTTGTAACAAAAGGTATTCCCAAAAGCGGAATGAAGAACGGAAGTGTTCCTATGTAAAAGAAGATAAAGTAGAAAAGACCTGTCATTCCGTTACCGCCGAATATTGAGCGTACGATTGCAGTCCACAAAGGAGGACATACGTGAAGACCAACAGCAAGTCCCGCAAGAACAGCTGTTACCCAGTCGTTTCCAATATGCTTGAGCTTTGGTGACTTACAACCGCCGTTTTCTCCGCAACCCCACGGCAACTTTACGCCAAGTGAGTTGAACAAAAGCGAAAGTCCGCAGAAGATGTAAGCGTAAACACAAAGCTTTCTTGCAAGTACGGGATTCATGAAATCGTTAACAAGAAATCCAAGTGAAGCAAATGCTGCTCCAAGAATAAAGTACATTACAAGACGTGCACCTAAAAAGGTTCCTACTAAACCGGCGTTTCTTCTGTAGCGCAGGTCTTCGTTTCCGCACAGGAAAGGTATGAGTACAGGACCGCAGTACATTGTGCAGTAAGTGCCTGTAGAAAGTCCAAGAAGTATTGCTTCCAAAATCATTTTGTCCCCCGTAAATTATTCCGAATATTTATCAATCATTTTCTGAGCAGCAATTCCTGCTGGTGAAGAAGGTGAAGCTTCAATTGCTGTGTCAAACAAATCAAGTGCTTCTTCAAGTTCTCCTGCATCGAGCATGTAATGTGCGCAGTACAGATATGCTTCTGCTATGCTTTCTTCGCTCCATCCGTCTGTGTCTGCTTCAAGAAGAAAATCAACGTCAGCTTTTATAACTGAATATCTTTTGTAAGGCGATGTCCTGCTTACTTCAACTCCGTTTTCAAGACGTATGATGTGTGTCAAAGGATTTGACGGCTGCATTTTAACTGCTTCATCAAGATAAGTGCTTCCCTGTTCAAGATATTCAAGTGCTTTAATCGGGTTGTCTTCTGAATATACAGAAGCGCATAATGTTAAGCAGCTTCCGTAGAATGCACATGCTGTTGCATCTTCCTTAACGTATGGCTTAAGCAAGTCCATTGCGTTCTGTAAGTCTGACTGCTTGCCATAATGTGCATTGTCATGAAGCTCAATTCCTTTCTGAATGTCTTCATTTGAACTTAAGATTCTGTCCTGCGCAAAAACAGAAATACTCATTACTAAACCAACTGTTAAAATTAAAATCTTTTTCATAAAAAATACCTCGTATAAAATTATTTAGAAGCTCTGCATTGCTGCAAAACTGAATCTACCTTTTCCGTTGTGATTGATTCCGTAAGAAAAATTGAATGTTGCAAAAACCGGACTGTCAAAGTTCAGGTAAAGTCCAATTCCGTATGCATCAAGAATCTTTCCTGAATAAGCTGCGTCTGCAAAAATATAAGGAACAATTCTGCATGGAAAGCACGGCGGAATCATAAAGCTGAATGCGTTCCATCTTATTTCTGCTGTTGCCATTACATATCTGCTGACTGAAAGTTCTTCGTTTGAATAACCGGAGCGCACTTCCTTATTTGCAAGTCCTAAGTTGTAAGCGTTGTTTCTGTCGCTTCTGAAAAGCCTTATTCTGTTACTGCAGTTTTCTGTGCTGTAACCTGCTGCTGTGAGTAAGGCAAATGTCAGCGGCTTAACTGGTGTGTAATTCAGTGTGAATGCTGAATCAATGTTAAAGTTCCATAAATCTTCCGGGAAGAAATTGAATCTTGTTTCAAATGTCCACAAAAGATTCTGCTTAACATATTTTGTTTCAGAAAGATAAGGCGAAACACAAATGCTGTCGTTAAATGAATGCTGAGTGAAGTTAAAGCTTGTGTTTACATCTGTACAAATGCGCAGATCAGGTGTAACAAGCCAGCCTGCTGTTGCTTTTGCAAAAACATTTGCGCCTTCTTTTTCAGCAAAGCATGAAGGAATGTCTGTAAACAAATCTGCTCCAAGAATAACCGGTTTGCCGAATGTATTTTCATTCAGATAACTTGCACCGTTTTTATTCCATCCTGCAAACCACAGAATCTGTGAGCGGTTTTTGTTGACTGCAGCTTTTCCAAAAACTGCATATATTCCGCCGCCACCGTAGCGCTTTAAGAATCCTGTCGTAACTGTTATGTAAATTACATAAGTGCCGGGATTTTTTCTGGAAGCAAGCTTTTCAACTTTTGCGTTGTAGAAAAGTCCGCTGTTTATAAGACGAAGTTCTGTCTGTTCAATTTCCTTTAACAGAGCTTTTTCTGTAAAAGATTTACCTGCCTGTAATTTTGTATAGCTTAATATTGCTGATAATCTTATTGGTAACAGGCCGTCGTTTTCCAAAGTAAGTTCTTCGTCATCAAGAAAAACCTTTACTTTTGAAACTGGAAATTTTTCTGCAGGAGTTCTGCTTTCTGTACAGAATGCTGCTGCGGTAAGTAATGCTGTAATGCAAATCAGTATTAATCTTTTCATGATTTGCACTATAATCCAGGTCTTTTGCGGTCACAATATGGTTTTTGGTATGATGCAAAAAGGGTGGGGTAAGTGGTAAATGATAAGGGGTAAAATTACAGCCAGATTGCTTCGCTAAGCACTTTCTGGGCTTTAAGTTCTTCAATTGCTACTGTATTTACTAAATACCAGGCGCGTTCTTCTTCTGTCATTTTGCTTATTTCTTTAGTGCCTTTGCTTCGTGCAATTTTGTCTTCCATGTTTTCAAGTGCATCAATTTTACGCTGAATGTCAGATATGCTTCGTTCAAGTTCTGCACGTTTTTCTGCAAGTATTTCTTTCAGTTCAGAAGTTGTTATTCCGCCTTTCATTATTTTTTTTATTTCGTTAAGACTGAATCCAAGTTCCTGCAGTTCAACAAGAGAATTAAGCTGCTTTACCTGGTCTGCAGAATAATAGCGGTAACCTGTTTCAGGATCTGTTTTGTATGGAGTAATTATTCCTTTTTCTTCGTAGAGCCTCATTGCTTTTGCAGATACGCCAAAGAAATCTGCAATTTCGCTTATGCGCAGAAGCTTGTCTTTTTCATTATTCATTTCTTTTCTTTGTAAAGGCTCCTGTTGATTGGAGTACCAGTAAATCTGCATGCAAAAGCATTAATTAAATTTGCTATACCAGCAGCAAGACATACAATTCCAAAGTATTCTGGAACTTTGTGCTTGAAAAATGAAAACAACAGTACGCCGGCAGCTGTCATTATTAATGAAAGATTTGTAAAAGTTCTTGATGCTTTTTTTGCAATATCTGAACTGTCAACTTTTGCCTTGAACTGCGGTATGATGTTTACTATAAGTAAAACAATCATTGCAAGACCCCATAGTCCTGTGAAAATGAATGCTACTTTTTCTTCCATTTTTTAATTACCTTCTTTAGTTAAGAATATCATGAATTAATGGATGCGTTCAATAAATAGAAGCATCTTCTGAAAAAAATAACTTGACTCTTCCCCTGGGGCAGGGTTTAGCGTTTAAGCATGAATGTAATTTCAAATGCAATAAAAAAGCAAAGCTTGAATATTGTTTTCACGATTGCTGTAGATTTAATTTTACTTGCAGTAGTTTTTGTGTGGAATAAATATCTTGCAGAACTTATTGATTATGTCATTGCAGGAAATCATCTGACAAAAAAGATGGTGCTTGAATTTACGGTAATTCTTTGCGCTTATGTTCTGATGAACGGCTTGTCTGCATTCATGTCAGGTTTTACCTGTGAACAGATTAATTTTCACTTGCGTCAGAATTACATTAAGAATTCCAGTTTGCAGAATTATGAATATTTTCGTAACGCAGGAGCCGGTCAGGAAACATCAGTCATACTGAATGAGCTTAATTCAGTAACATCATTTATTTCGGAAAACCTGTTTTTCATTTTTGATTCAGCAGTAAAGTTTGCAGGAACGTTCGGATTGTTTTTGTCTTTAAATCCATTCCTTGCGGTAACTTCAAATCTTCCTGTTGCAGGAATATTGGTTTATGTTTCAGCAACAAGCAAGGTCTTGAAAAAGTACACTGTCTGTGCAAACGAAGAAAAGTCACGCCTTAACGGAATTACGGAATCCCTTATGAATCTGTTCCCGGTAATAAGACTTTACGAATCAGGAAAAATGATTCTTGAAAAATACATTCAGGCAAATGACCGCTGGAAGAATCTTGTGTCAGACATGGAAAGAAAAAAGGCTGTGCTTATGTCACTGTCAGCACTTATGACATGCATTCCGCTGCTCCTGACAATTCTTATTGGCGGCTGGCTGATTATCCAGAACAAAATGACAGTCGGAGAACTGTATATTTTCATAAATCTTTCGGGTAACGTTTCGGGCATTCTTATGAATATGCCTGCGTTCATCATGCAGCTGCGTGTGTTTACAGGCAACGTCAGAAAAATTACTGCCCGTTAACGCAATTAAATTTCAAAACAGGAGGCGTTATGGTAAAGCTTCAAAACATAAGTTATTCGTATGGCGAAAAGACTGTATTAAAAAACATAAACCTTACAGTAAGCGACGGAGAAAAAATAGGAATTGTAGGCGAAAGCGGCTGCGGTAAGAGCACTCTCATAAAACTTATCTGCGGACTGTATGAAGTTCAGAAAGGAACTGTTTCTGCTGACGGAGGATTTTCTGTCGTAATGCAGTCGCTTAATTTGTTTCCGCTTACAATACGCGAAAATATTACAGCCGGTCACGATATGCCTGAAGAAGAAATATGGAATGCAGTAAGAATTGCGCATCTTGAAGAATGGATAAACTCTTTGCCGGAAGGTCTGGAAACATCAGCTGGTGTTCGTGGAAATAATTTTTCCGGCGGACAGTCACAGCGTATTTCAATAGCGCGTGCAGTTGCAAGAAATGCAAGGAACATAATTCTTGACGAAGCAACATCTGCTTTGGATAACGACACTTCGCAGAAAGTAATGACTGCTTTGAATGAATGGTGTACTGCAAACAGCAAGACACTAATTTCAATTGCACACAGGGCAGAAGCATTACAGTACTGCGACAGAATCTACAGACTGGAAAACGGTGAACTTCATGAAATCAAAAAATAAAATCCGTCTGCTCAAGACTCTTGGCGTTAAGAAAAAATATATTTCACTTCTTGTGCATCGTACTCCGTTCGAAACAATGCGTAACTTACTGAATGCATTATTCCTTAAGTATGCATTTAATTCAATTCAATGCGCTAACTTCAAACAGCTCTGCGTAGTATGTGCAGTAACTTTTTTTGCAAACTTTCTGCTGTTTTCGTACAACTGTTCAATATGGCGTGTATTCGGTGCGTTTTATGCTGACTTGCAGGCTAAGCTCCGTGTGTTTCTGCTGAACAGGCTTTTACATAAACCGATTGAGCAAATCGACAGCCTTTCTTCGGGAGATGTTCTTCTTCGTCTGAACAGTGATGCTGAAAATGCTGCTGCAATATACGGCGAACCGTGGAATATTGTCTTTCTTGCAAACGGGGGATTCAATTTTATTTTTTCTTCACTGCTTATGATTCTGCTTAGCGGAAAACTTTTTGTACTGGTGATTGCGTTTGTAATTCCGCATGTTCTTTTAAGCTGTTACGTTCTTGCTCCGGCTCAGTTCAAGATTCAGAAAAAAGTGCAGAATGTTTCTGCTGAACTGACAGAAATGTATGCTTCTTTCGTAAATACAGCCGATCTTTCACAGCTATATGACTGCAAGGATTTTCTTCTTCAAAAAATTGAATGTAAGAATAACGAATTGCGTCGTCTCAACGTAAAAAAATCTTTTGTTAATGCAGTCAGCAATGCTGTAATGCCTTTGTTTGGGCTGAGCGGATATCTTATGCTTATGCTTACCGGTGCAGATATGATTTCAGCAGGAATTATTTCTTACGGAACTTTACTGTATGCGTGTCAGTTGCGTGGAGGAATTCTTCCTGCTGCAATGATGATTATAAAAAGCTATACCAATATTTGCGTTAACAAAGTCAGCTTAAATAGAATCGAAGAACTTTAATTACTGTTTCTTTACCTTAAGTCCTGCCATCTGAATAAAGTGTGGTATTGTTGTTTCTTCCGGCATTATTTTTTCAAGAAGTGCCATGTGTTCTTTTTCCCATGCTGCAATTTCCGGTTCGCTTAAAGAAGCACCAATTCCGCGGCATGCCTTTACGCGTCCGTTCCAGCTTTCTCTTGTAAACGGAACATCAACGTAAAATTCCTTGTGGAATGCGTAATCGAAAATGGAAAGCGTGTAGTCGTTGAAGTGAAGGGGACATTCGTAAGTCTGACCACCGTTCCAGCTTGGGTTTGCCTTTCTTACTGAATCAAGACTCTGTTTTGTAATGTCACATTTATTTGGAAGCCATGCCATGTAAAGTACAAGAAATACGCCGTCATCTTTTAAAAGACTTGCAATCTTTGGCAAAGCAGTTTCCCTCTTGAAGTACATGAAGCATTGTGCTGCACTTATCAAGTCAAAGCTTTTCGGTTCAAAGTTAAGGTCTTCTGTTGCAAGCGGAAAATAATCGATATTCATTCCGTTCTGCTCAGAAAGTTCTTTTGCCATTAAGATCTGGTTTTCTGAAATATCGCATCCTGTCCACTTTGCGCCGTATTTGTACATGTTGCGCGGAATTACACCAGTGCCTGTTCCTACATCAAGACAGTTCTGGCCTTTAATTCCAAGTCCCTGTTCAACAATTGCGTCATAATAATTCTGCGGATAGATGTCGCGGTATTTTGCGTAATCTTTTGAAGTTTTTCCCCAGTCAAAAGATTTTCCTGAATCAACATTTGTAAACTGTTGTGCCATATTTTATATTTCTCCTTTTTTTGAGCATTATGCTGAATATTACTCAATTAATCAAATGAAATTATAAAAGTTATGATTTAATATTATCTGAAAAGCATGATAGAATAATTGAGCGGAGTAAATATGGAACTTTTATTTAACTATGACCTTAAGGATTACGATCCTTCATGGCCAATATCAACACGTCCTTCTGCCAGAGGAATTATTTTTACGGAAGACAATAAAATTGCTCTTGTACACAGCAGGAAATTCAATTACTACAAATTCCCGGGCGGCGGTATTCATGAAGATGATGAAGAAGATAAAACTTCAGCCTTAATCCGCGAAGTTCAGGAAGAAACAGGCCTTGTGGTAATTCCGTCAACAGTCAAGGAATACGGTTATATCCGCCGTATGCAGAAATCAAATTATCTTAAGGACACAATTTTTCTGCAGGACTCATTTTATTATTTGTGTAAAGTAGAAAAAACAGTAACACATCAGAATCTTGACGATTACGAAAAGGACGCTGAATTTGAATTACAGTTTGTAGATTTGCAGACAGCCATAAACGCAAACAATGAATATAATGAAGATCCATTTTCAGTAGTCATGATTGCCCGTGAAAATCTTGTACTTCAGAAACTTCTTGGCGTAACATCTTGTCCTTCAGTTCCTTTTGCAAAAGTGCTGCTTGAAAAAAGTGTAGAAATGAATCCCGGTCCGTGGAAAAATCATTCGTATGCTGTAGCAGAAGCAGCAGAAAAAATTGCAGTCGAAATGCAGAAGAACGGCTGTAACATAAATCCGGAGCACGCATTTGTTCACGGTTTGCTTCATGACATTGGTCGTCGTGAAGGAGTAACTTATATGCGTCATGTTTATACAGGCTATAAATACTTCCACGAAATGGGTTTTGAAAAGACAGCACAGATATGCCTTACACATTCATTCAATTTAAAAATAATTGACGACTATATCGGTAAGATTGATGTTGATGAAAAAGAATATGAAGAATTAAAACAGCTTCTTTCAAAGGTTGAATATGACGATTACGACAGACTCATTCAGCTGCTTGATTCAACATGCGGAGCTGACGGTACAATAGATCTTGAAAAACGAATGAGTGATGTGCGTAACCGTTACGGCTATTACCCTGAAGCCAAGTGGAATAAAAATTTTGAGCTTAAGGAATATTTTGAAAAC
>JAZUKU010000194.1:0-2562 GCA_045643485.1 Treponema sp.
TCTGCAAACAAATCACGTCCATTTTTTTCACAGAAAATTTCATCGCCAAGAGGTGTGTTTGGATTATTTGTTGCTGCAATCCAGTAACGAACATCATCTGCCTGATGATCAGGTACGTGACAGTTAGCAAGAACTGGAGCAAGACCAGTTGTCTGTGCAAGAATGCCCTGAGTTTCGTTTGAAAGAAGATGTTCTATTCCCTGTTTAACATTTTCCTTGTCTGTAAGCGGAACTGCGGCAATTACAGGTGCTGTAAAATATCTTGTTACAGGATTGCGTTCTGCCGGGTAGTAAATTGAGCTTATTGAATTTGTATGCTGAAAAACAATTTGTCTTCTTAACGAAAGTGGTTCAAAAACAATCGGTGCTTTGCCAATATTCAGAATGTTAAGAAGGTCGTGTTTGTTCATGTTAAAGCCGTCCTGCGAAATAATTCCGCTTGTCTTCCAGCGAGCCAGAAGATGTGTTGCTTCGTACAACGGACTGCCCTTTTGGTCTGCGAGCTTTCTTAATGCAGATTCATAATCTGTACGTGTCATGTTTACAGGAGCGCCTTCTTTTGGATAAGCAACTGCTGATATTTCCTTAACTGCAGCGTTATATGCTTCCTGTCCGGAAAATGCTTCTGTCAAAGCGCCAATCAGTCCAAGGAATTCAGAAGAATCTCCTGTATCAATAAGCACTGAATATGGCATTTTTTTCTCTGCTTTAACTGCAAAATTTTCTATGTCGTTCCAGCTTACAATTGTCTTTACGCCAACTTCTGACATAACCCTGCGGTCAATGTCAATTTCGTAATAGTCCATAAGCAGCGGAACAATTGAATACTTACCGGCTTCGTTTACTGATGCCTTAGTCTTTACGGAAATTGTTGCGCCGTCAAGAACCTCATCACTTACGCCAACTGTTTCGTATTTTTTTGGATTAACAGCTGCGGCTGCCTGTCTGGCGTTTGCTCCCATGTATGTGTAAACAACGTCTGTTTTTTTTGTTAACTGAGGTCGCAGTGCCTGTGTGCTGTCGAGTGTTGTAAAATTGTATGTATACTGTTCACCATTTTTATTTTTGATTTTAACAAGCTGTTCGGAAATAAGCGTTACGTCTTTTTCCTCTAAGCCATAAAACGCTACGTTTACGGTATTCTTGTTTTTTATATTACTTGTTATGCAAATGATTGATGTAACAAGTCCGATTACCAATAAAACGATTATGATAGCTAAAGTGATTTTTGTTCTCTTCTTCATATATATACTTTATCATAATTTAAAGTGTATTACAAATAAAACGACGTTAGTTAGTTATTTCCAAACAAGAATCATGAGCAAGTATATAACGAAAAAAAGTATGCTCCCGCAGAGAACCTACCTCAAGGGACGGGGCTGTCTCGCTTGGCCTCTGTAAGCAAAAAAAGCCGCAGAATGTCCCTTGAGGTAGAACCTCTGCTCCGCATACTTCTTTTCTTTTCTATGTTACTGATAAATTAATTGCTAACCAAATAAATAACATATCTGTTGTTTGTAATAACTTTCTGAGCATAGGAGAGCAGTTACTTTTTTATGTTACTGAACTAAATGTACTGTCTCATAAAGAAAGAAAAATACACGCGGAGCAGGGGTTCTGATCCAAAACCGATTTCCGGCCTTTTTGCCCGCCTGCACTGCGAGAGCGTGTCCTTATGTTACTGAACTAAATGTACTGTCTCATAAAGAAATAAAAACACCTGCGGAGCGGGGTTCCGACTCAAAACCGTTTCGCGGCTTTTTTTGCCCGCAGAGTTTCACGAGCGCTGGTAGGATTTTGAGGCGGGTTCGCGCGGGAGCAGGTGTTTTTATTGTCTTGAGTTAGTACAATATATTTACTTCACCGCGTGATGTTCTTCAACCAGCCTCTCTTAAAGTAGTGCGCTACGACGAACGGCATTTTCCAGTATTCGTCAATGTATAGAATAATGTAAACCGTAAGCGGAGGAAGCTTAAACACAAATGCGTTAAGAAGCCCAAGCGGAACTGACCATCCCCACATACAGATTGTGTCCGCAATAAAGCCGAATTTTGCATCACCGCCGGCTCGGAATATTCCGCAGATTAATACAGTATTTATTGAAGCACCAAGAATTGAGAAAGCATTTACAATAAGCATCTTGTCGCGGAAAGCAGAAGCGCTTTCTGTCAGCTGGGCAATATAAGGCATTACAGGCTTAAGGCAAAGGAACATTACTGCACCAAGCAAGCCCGAACCGATTGTGCTGAGCGCAAGACGGCGTGCGTTACGTTCAGCCTTCTTCATTTCATTTGCACCAATATTCTTACCAATGATTACAGCACCGCCGTAAGCCATACCAAAGCAGACAACAGTAGCCAGATTGCGCACAACGTTAACAACAGAATTTGCAGCAACAATATCTTCGCCCAAGTGACCAAGAATTACCGAATACATTGAAAATGCTGCACCCCAAACAATTTCGTTACCCATAGCCGGTGCCGAATAGTGAATGAAGTCTTTTGTAAGAAGCTTGTTGAAGCGGCCAACTGCTTTAAGAGAAAAGCCAAGTTCCTTCTGCGA
>JAZUKU010000195.1:0-4139 GCA_045643485.1 Treponema sp.
GGTTCTATGATTACTGTGTCTTTGTTTATTTTACCGGCTGCAATTCCTTCTTCAATCATTGCTTTTCCTATTCTGTCTTTTGCGCTGCCGGCTGGATTTAAGTATTCAAGTTTGGCAAGGAGTCTTGCTTTAAGATTGTATTCTTTTTCTATGTTCTGTAACTCAAGTAAAGGTGTGTGTCCTATTAATTCCGTAATGTTTTTTGCAATTTTTTCTGCCATGATTTAACTCCTTTAATAATGCACTTCTAGTTCTAAAATACTCCAAATTGCTGTTGTGGTAAAGAAGTCTGCTGAATAAATAAATGACATTGAAAAGAACATTTTGCTAATGTATAATAGAAGTATGGGTGGAAAAAAAGAAAATTCAGCAAAATCTACAAAAGCAGAAAAGTCTGAAAAAAGCAAATCAAATAAAAAATCAGGAATAGGGCTGGCATTATGGTGCCTTGCTGCATTGATTCTTATCGTTTTGTTTTTAGTTGAACGCGATAAGATTGTCTCAAATTTAAAAGAAGCTGATTTCTTTGACAGCGTATTTGGTAAGACACCAACTTTTATTGAAGAGCACGAAGGCGTATCTCAGAGCGAAACAGATAAAAATGATGTAGCACCTTTAAAAATAATTGTAGACGAAAAGCCAAAGGAAGAAAAGAAAGCTGCTGTTGCAGAAAATGTAAACGCCCAGAATAAAGCTGCAGAAGATAAGCTCAAGCAGAATGAAGAAAAGAAAACTGCAGAAAAAGCGGAAGAAGATAAAGCTAAAGCCGAAAAAGAAAAGGAAGATGCAAAGGCAAAAGCAGAAGCTAAAGCAAAAGAACTTGAAAAGAAAACTGAAGTAGCAAAAATGAACCTCAAGCTGTTCTTTATAGAAATAGGCAGTGACGGTTCCGTAAACAGAAAGGAATTTACACGCTCAATGAAAAAAAGCGACAGTCCTCTTGTTGATGCAATTAATGCACTTATTTCCGGACCGACTGCAGAAGAAGGTAAAAACGGATGCCGTTCATTCATACCGGAAGGTACACGCTTAACAGGAGCTTCTGTTAAAGACGGTGTAGCAACATTAAACTTCAGCGAAGAATTTGAATTCAATCAGTTTGGCGTAGAAGGAACTTTAGCGCAGCTGCAGCAGGTTGTATTTACTGCAACTGCATTCCCTACAGTCAATTCTGTTCAGATATTAATTGAAGGTGAAAGACTGGAATATCTTGGAAGCGAGGGTGTCTGGATAGGCAGGCCGCTTTCAAGAAGTAATTTCTAATTCTGACTTACCGGCAGTTATTTTATTGAATCAATTATTTTATTGAAATAATCTCTGTTATCGTCGTAAATGTTTTCGTAAACAGTTAAGTCAATGTAGCTGTAGGATTCATCTTCGTTGCGGATGAAAATCTTAAAGTCTACTAAACCTGTGTTTGTGTCAGGCTGATAGTAAAAGCTTTTTACAGATGTCCTGTTTGCTTTTTGAGTTACGGAATTACGGCTCATGTTAAGGTAAGAGCCTTCTGTGCTCATTAATGTCTTGCGCATGAGTGTATCGTAGAATAACTGCGGTTCATATCCTTCCGGAACTACAAATTTGTTTAAGACAAGAAGTGCGTTTTCACCAAGTTCCCAAAGATTATCCATGTCCTGTGTCCACTGTCTGTCTAAGAAGATTTTTAAACCGTCAAACGAAATGGTGACTTTTTTTGCACGTTTATTGTTAGAAAATTTGTATTCAGTATTTTTTGTCTGTTTTTCAAAACCCTTAAAGTTTTCAAAACTCTTGTCTTCTGAATTTACCAGGGCACCCATTGTTGCAGTCTGAAGAAGAATCTTTCCGTCAGCACCGCGTATTTCCTGAATGTTGAACAAAGGAACTGAAGCACTGTAAACAACATTTACTTTTCCGCCGAACTGTTCAAAGTCTTCCGTTACAGGCTGCTTTTCTGTATCTGTAAGCGTAACCTTCTGTCTTCTTGAATTGAATTCGTAAAGAATGTCATGAAGGTAATTTACAACTTCAGTTTCGTCTTCAGTCTTTACGCCTTTCATTGTTTCGCCTTTGAATTCCATGTAATCTGATTCAGAATTGATAGTAAGGTAAAGCGTAACATCTGAATCAGGCTGTCCAAGCTCAAGACTTGCCGGTGCGTAATAACGGATTGCTATTGTTTCTTCATTGTAATAGATAATGCCGACATAGCTTGTTCTGCTGAATGTATTGTCCCTGTAGTAAACGTATTCACCTGATGCGTCAGGAATGTACTGTGTTATGCCTGGAAGTGCGCTTAATGAAAATGATGCAAAAATCATTGCTAAGCATAAAAGTATTTTCTTTTTCATATTGTTCTCCATTTAATATTCTGTTAACAAAAAGAGCCACCTTGTTTGTGGTGGCCCTTTGTTTTATTTGTGAACTGATTATGCGTTCAATTCAGCAAGAGTGGCTTTTACCATTTCTGCAACCTTAGCACCAGCTGTTTCTGCAGGTACTAATTCTGCTTCAGGTTTTGCCCTTTCCTTAACTTCTACGTTAGGAAGGTTCTTGTCGCCAACAGTAATTCTGATTGGGAAGCCGATTAAGTCCATATCGTTGAACTTAACGCCAGGACGTTCGTTGCGGTCATCAAGAAGTACTTCAACTCCAGCTTTTGTAAGTTCATCGTAAAGCTTGTCTGCAACTTCCTTCATCTGTCCGTCATATTTGATTGGAACAATTGCTACCTGGTATGGAGCAACTGACATTGGAAGAATACAGCCCTTGTCGTCGTGGAATGTTTCTACGATTGAAGCAAGTACACGGTCAACGCCAATGCCGTAACAGCCCATTGTTGGAACTGCAGCTTTTCCGTTTACATCAAGGTAAGTTACCTTCATGCTTTCCGTATATTTTTTGCCAAGTTTAAAGATGTGTCCAAGTTCGTTGCCTTTTGTTGTGTAGTAAGTACCGTTGCAGCCTTCGCAGTTACATTTGTCGCCTGCTTTAACTGTACGAACGTCAGCGTTCATCCAAGCTGTGTAATCGCGGCCTGGTTCTACATGCTTAATGTGGAATCCTGCTTTACCGGCACCAGCAAATGCATCGTGCATGTCGTTAACAGAAAGATCCTGTAAGATAGGGCACTTTACGTTAACCGGTCCAACAAATCCGTGTGGAGCGCCAGAAATTGCAAGAACTTCTTCATCATCTGCAAGACAAACTTCACTTGCCTTTAAGAGACCTGCAAGCTTAGCTTCGTTAACATCAAGGTCGCCGCGGATTAATACACAAACGTAGCTTACCGGATAGAACTTGAAGCCGTCTTCGTCAACACGCTTTAAGTTTTCGCAGTAAGGAGCTTTTGTCAAATCGAGTGTGCTGTTTATTACGCGGTAGATTAATGCCTTTGCAAAACGCTTTGAAGTTGTGCCAAAGAATTTTTCCATGTCTTCAATGCTGAATACGTTTGGTGTAGCAACTTCTTCAATTGGTAAGTCTGTCTTTTCCTGTGCGTTACCGCTGTCGTCTGTTGCTGCATCAGGTTTGCATGTAGCTTTTTCAACGTTAGCAGCATAACCGCAGTCAGGGCAAAGAATTAATGTATCGTCACCAACTTCACTTTCTACCATGAATTCTTCTGAACCGGAACCACTCATTGCACCAGTGTCTGCTTTAACAGGAATTACTTTAAGTCCTAAGCGCTTGAAGATTCTGTGGTAAGCTTTTGCATATGCCTGGTAGCTTTCGTCAAGGGAAGCATCATCAGCGTTAAGTGTGTAACCGTCCATCATGTTGAATTCACGGCCACGCATTACGCCATAACGTGGACGGATTTCATCGCGGTATTTTGTGTTAATCTGGAACATGTTTATTGGAAGCTGCTTGTAGCTTGTTAAACCTGCACGACAGATTGCTGTATAAGCTTCTTCTGCTGTAGGAGAAACAACCATATCCTGTTCAGCGCGGTTCTTTGCCTTGAGCATCTGCGGACCCATTGTTTCCCAGCGGCCGCTTTCTTTCCAGATGTCACCAGGTACTATGACAGTGGGTTTAAATTCCATGGCACCAGCTGTATTGCTGATTTCTTCTTTAATAATGTTTTCAACTTTTCTGTAGGCACGTAAACCAAGAGGCATGTAAGTATAAAGACCGTTGCCTAATTTTCTAATAAA
>JAZUKU010000196.1:0-32145 GCA_045643485.1 Treponema sp.
TACATCAGTATCATCACCACCCGGACAGGCTGTAAATAACTGAAGTAACACTAAAAAGCAGAATGCTGCTTTTAAGCATCTTTTTTTCATACAAAATCTCCTCTTAATCTAAAAATTAGTTTAAATTATAAATCCTAAGTATTAATTTGTATTGAGCAATAATACATCCATATACATGACTTTAAATAGTCTTAAACTATGATTATTTCACAGTTTTATTGTGAATTACATCAAATTCCATACATATATCTAAGATTTTGTTAAATGTATGTTATAATAAAGCAAAAGCGTACAAGAAAATGAATATGCGTAAAAAAATCATTCTTTGTCTTATTGCAGAATTTCTTAACATTCTTTCAACATATATTTTCTTTGATGTCCTTAATATTCCTCTTTTCTTTGATACCATTTTTACAGTTGCAGTTGTTTTTTATATAGGACTTGTCCCAGGTCTTTTTGTTTCAATAGGCTACAATGTACTTAATTCTTTGTTGCAGATAGTAAAATCAGGATGCTTTGATCCGTTTTATTTAATGTATGGAATATGCGGAATACTTATTGTTATTTCCACATGGTTCATTTCCCGTCACAAGGAAGAATTTAAAATAAGTATTTCAATTACATTTCTTTATCTTTTATTAATTACACTTGTTTCTTCATTCTTTTCAATTATTTCAGGAGGAATTATTGATTTCTTCCATTACCGGTATTTTGAAATTACAGAATTAATAAATCCTGTAGCTAAATTTACAGAAGCTTTTATTGTCCAGAATTATTCCCCTTTAGTTTCATGCATCCTTTCGCAAATTCCCATTTCAGTTTTAGATCGGTTTATAGCAACATTTGCAGGATACGGAATCTATAAATTATGTGACATATTCATTGATAGAAGGTAATCATGCCGGTACAAAATCAGAACATTACAGACTTAGAAAAAATAATAGAAAACTATACATCATATTTCATATTACTTGATATAGCATTTTTTCTAATACTTGTTGTATGCATTGTCTTATTGATAAGATTCTTGAAATCAAAGAAAAAAATGAAAGATTCTGATGAATATATACGCTATGTAATTCTTGGACAGGAAGAAGAACGTGCACGAATAGCAAGGGACCTTCATGATACAGTTGCACAGAATTTACGTTATTGCAGGAGTCTATGCGAAGAAGATAATGCTTCCGAAAATCTTTCCAAACTTTCAGTTGTACTTACCAGATCACTTGCTGAAGTAAGGGCTTTGAGCTACAACCTGTCACCCCCAGACATTACAAAGAATGATTTTCTTTTCTGTATAAAAAGTCTCTGCGAAGAATTTCTTGAACTTTCAAAGTTTTCAATAAGACTTTCCATTCTCGAAAATACAGATGCTTCTTTTCTTTCCAAAGATGAAATACTAAATCTTTACAGAATTGTACAGGAAGCATTAACAAATATTGCAAAACATTCTAAAGCTGAAGAAGCTGTAATAATGATCCGCAATCAAAATATTGGAGAAGAAGAAGGTCTTTATATTTATATAAGTGATGACGGAATAGGTTTTGATACAATGAGCATTGACAGCAGAAAGCATTACGGAATTGAAGGAATGAAAAAACGTGCAGAACTTATTGGTGCAAATATTTCCGTATATTCAAATAAGGAAGAAGGAACACAGATAAATTTAATTAAACATAAAAATCCAAATTTAGACAATAACATAAGGAAAAGAACAAAAAATGCAATCTGAACAGAAAAAATTTTTTATTATTGAAGATCACACTGTAACAAATATTGGCTTACAACAGTTAATTAATCAAAAAACAGGAGCAGAATGTATTGGTTTTGCCTTCACAAAATCGGAAGCTGAAGAAAAACTGACTTCACTAGCATCTTCGAATGAATCAGAAAATTCTCTTCCAGACATTATAATTCTTGATCTATTTCTTGGAAAAGAAAATGGACTTGAACTTCTTAAAAAAATACGAACTGAATATAAAGACGTAAAAATACTTGTATATTCCATGTTTGCAAAACCCGGGATACTTTCAATAGCACTTGAATACGGAGCTCATGGATTTGTTGAAAAATCTGCTCCCGAATCAATTTTAATTACAGCAATAAAAAACATACTTTCAGGAGAAACTTATGTTCAGCAGAATCTTATTTCTCCATTGTTTACATACAAAACAATGTTTGATGGACTTACAAAACAGGAACAGAAAATACTTGTAAAAATTCTTGAACAAAAATCAAAGACTCAAATTTCAAGTGAACTGAATATTGTCCCTCGTACTGTTGACAATTACCTTTCACGTATTTTTGACAAAACCGGATGTCACGGAATCAAAGAATTAATTGATACTTTTGTCCAGTAAATGGATTACATACAATTGCTGAATATATAATTAATATTACCGTCCTTTAGAGTACAACAAAATCATCTTAACTGTACCCATTTGCTTTACCCTTACAAACTGTAACCATACGAAATATTCCCTTAATTACATTAATTTCTAAACTTATCTGTACCCTTAATAAAGCAAAATCTAAGGAAAAAAGTACACAACACAATAAAAGTCTACTATTTCATACTCGTTAATAATATTTCTAAGAAAAAAAGTTGTATTATCATTAATAAAAGTATACTATTTTATACAACTTAATAAACTTTCTTGTTATTTTTTAGAATTATATTTTTCAATAAGTTCCGGATGTTCCTTGAAGAACTCTTCTTTCTTCTGGTTAAGCATTTCCCTGTCAGCCATAAGCTGTGCATTTACTTCGGCTATTCGTTCGTACAATTCATAGAAGTCTACTGGTGCTCCAGGTACAGATTTTTCTTTATCATTTATATTGATTTCGCCTGCGGTTTTATACTGACCGTCATAAATTCCATCAGCAGAAGAATCATCTGTACCCATTCTATTATCAGTAACATCAAACTGCTTTCGCCAGGCAACTTCATTTTCATGAGTCCACCCGCTTATTTCAGGTTTGGCAAGACTTTTAACTTTTGTTACGGCAGCAACTTCGTAATACTTTTTACCAAAGAATTCTTCGATCATCAGGCGGAATTTCTTGTCCTGATGGAAAGGAAGCTTAAACTCATACACATACGGGTACAGTTCAGAATATTCAAAATATTCCTTTTCGAACGCATTTTTATACTGCAGGAAAACATCGCTCTGCAGAAATGCTTTTACATCAGATTCCGGTTTAAATTCGTATCTGTAAACTGTACCCCAAAGGCTTTCGCTGAGCGATTCACGTTTACGCTGGTTTGTTACCGGAAAAATGAATGCTTTTGTAACATGGAAAATGTCCGGAAGAACGCTGTTCATTGTCTTAATGAAAGTCTCTTCGCTTACAGGTTCGTACATCAATGTCGTAACCATTTCTTCTTCAGACGGAATGCCTATCGTCATTGCAGTAGCAAATTCAATTCTTGGAAGCGGATTAAAGCCTGTCGTGTATACAACCGGAAGTGCACAACGAAGCATTGCCTTATGGAAAACTTCAATCTGTGAAAGGTAAGCAAGATATTCGGCTCCCCTGTTGCGCCTTACCGTAAACACTACTCTGTACAAGACCTGAATGTTGCTTTGCGGGTACAGTTTAATCGGTCGCACAGACTCAATTTTTATGTTTTCTGAAGATTTTTTTACCTCTTCAACAGAATGAACCTTCAGTCCTTTTGAATTGCATACTCCGCACGGATGGTCACATTCTGCAGAACATTTTTTTGTAAGCACATGATCAATGGAATTCTGCCATTCCTTCTTGAAAAATGCTTTTGAAGGACCAAGATTTACGCTGTCCCACGGAAGTTTTTCTTCAATATTCCAGTCTTTGTAGATGTATTTTTTTACGTCAAATGAAGCTTCGTTAAATGCTTCTTCCCAGTACTGTTCATTCTGCCTTAAGTGTTCATCCCATGCATCCAGACGTGCACCTTTTTTATATGCATTAAGAATTACTTTTCCAGTTTCAAAATTACCACGGCTTAAAAGTCCTTCAAGAACAGTTGCGTAATAGTTTCCCCTGTTAACCTTGAATTTTCCGCGCGGAAGATTTGTAAAAATGTATTCCATTTTAGCTTTTGCTTCTTCCGGAGTAATCTGCTTAACCCACTGGTATGCTGTATGTGGTTTTGGAATGAAAACGCCTACGTTAACATTGCACTGTATTCTTGTTTCAGCCTGAAGCTGCGTCATGAATTCAACAATAGTTTCTTCTTCTGATTTACCAGTCGGATTGTTTTCCTTACCAAAATAATTTCCTACTGGAAGGCCTATCATGAAATAAAATTTTGCTGAACTCCAGCCGCGGTCTTTTGCTTCAAGAATTATTTCCTTTAAATGCTGGGCATAAACTTCTTTGTTTAAACTGAGCTGCCACATTTCTTCAGGTGTTTCTACTGCAAACGTAAGTCCGCTTCTTCTTACTGTAGAAAGTTTTTCGAATATCGGAAGAGAAAGACTGTTTACTTTTAATGATGGAAGCTGGAACGAAACATTGTATCCTTTATAGCGTTCGTTCAATGTGTCCAGAAGATTTTCTATATCAGGATAATCTGCACTGCTTAAAGAAGTTAAGCTCACTTCCCTATACCCTGCATCAAAAACAAGATGATCTGTTTCCTGAATTATTAATTCTTTGCTTTTAATTCGCTGCGGTCTGTAATAAACACCTGCGTGACAGAAACGGCATCCGTTCGGACAACCGCGCATTATTTCTACAACACCGTGTTCCTGAACTGCCTTCTGGTTCGAAAGCGGGAACCATGACTGTACTGAGGGAACAAGTCCAAACTCATTCCAGAAAGCTTTACGTGCTGTTTTACTGGAATTGAATGCACTGTTTTTTGTCCATACATTCGGGTGTTCATCAAGCAGTTTTAAAAGTTCATTTCTTGAAGCACCGCTTTTTTTCATCTCGCTTAATTGTTCTATAATTTCAAAGAAAGTATTTTCTGCTTCGCCAATAAATACTGCATCAAAAAAGTCGCTTATTGGAGCAGGATTTGTTACACCACAACCACCTGCAATTACTATAGGATCATTTTCAGTTCTTTCTTCTGCTGTTAACGGAACACCACCAAGTTCAAGACACGAAAGTACATTTGTTATTCCAAGCTCATATCCCAATGAAAAACCAATTACGTCTGTTTCACATAAAGGCATTCCGGTTTCGAGTGTATAAAGCGGAACATTTTTTGTTTTCAAAAGATTTTCAAAATCAGTATCTACTGCAAATACTCTTTCGCAGCGTATGTCATCATAACCATTGAGTCCATTGTATATAATCTTGACTGCCATGTTAGACATACCTATTTCGTAAAGGTCAGGAAAAGCGATTGCTACGTTAAAGAGGCTGTCATTTTCCGTATGTTCTTTAACAGTGATGCCGTATTCTCCGCCAAGATATCTTGATGGAGACTGTACTGTATTTAATAAGGAACCGAATTCTTCTAATGGATTTACTAACTTCATACTGTTACCGTAAAATCAAGACGGCGTGAGTTAATGCTCATGAGTATTCCTATCGAAAGCATGTTTGTAAGCAGCGCAGATCCACCGTAACTAAGGAATGGAAGAGGAATACCGGTAATAGGCATAATGCCCATAACCATTCCAACATTTACCATAAAATGAAACAGGAACATACCCAGAATACCGCTTGCAATAAGCGAACCGTACATATTTGAAGTCTGACGTATTATGTAAATAATCCTTAACAGAATTATTAAGAACAAGGCAAATACAAGCATACCGCCTGCAAAGCCAAGCTCTTCAGAAAGAATGCTGAAAATAAAGTCAGTACTCTGCTGAGGTAAAAAGCGGTAATGGCTCTGTGTACCCTGTGTAAAACCGCGGCCCAATATACTGCCGGAACCTATTGCTATTTTTGACTGAATGATGTTCCATCCTGAACCAAGAGGATCACTCGAAGGATCAAGGAATACAATAAGTCGCTGAATCTGATAAGGCTTCAATACTTTCCTTGCACCAATTGAAGCAATAAGCGCAAATGAAATTATTCCGAACACATATGTAATCCAGTAAAAATATTTTTGTTTTATCAAAAGCTGCCCCATTGCGCCGACTATCGTTACAGCAATACAGCAGAATATCAATATTGCAAGAAGCTTGTTGTTTGTAAGAAGACTTATGATTGCAACACTTCTCCTTAGAATCTGTTCTTCCCATATCGGCAGGACAGTAAAAATTATTGTTGCAAGACCTCCTGTAAGAACAAGAATAAGGTATCTTATAGGAATATCAGCCATAAAGCACATTACAAGAAATATTGGTATGTAAACACTTGCAGTTCCAAGATCCGGCTGTATAAGGATAAGCATCATTGGACCGCACATAATTATAAGGGCAAGAATAAATCTCTTAAGGGGATTTTCTTTTTTAGAATATTCAAGGTACCACGCAAGGAATAATATAAAAAGAATCTTGCATAATTCAGAAGGCTGAATACCAAGTTCACCAATACCAATCCAGCTTTTTGCACCATTTACATATTTACCGAATATTCTTGTGTAAATTAAAATTACTATTGAAAAACCATATAATGCAGGTGCATAACGGTGAAGTTTCCTGTAATCAAAAATAGCAGCAGAAATCATAACCAGAATACCTATTGAAGCCCACATTATCTGCTTTATGTATTCTTTTGAAACAAGATACCTTTCTGAATTTATTCCTGACGAATAGATGAAAGCAATTCCCAGTCCCGTTAAAAGACATACTGAGAAAAAGAGTATATAATCGAAATGTTCAAATATTTTAATTTTCATTCTCTTCTTCCTGTCTGTTTCATCAAATATTTAAATCCTAAAGTAGAAATTGATTCATCAAATGTCTGGTTATTGAAGTATCCCTGAATTATGATGTTTGTTGCATAAGGAGCCCACCATTCCCAGTCATTGACAGCTTCTACAAGAGTTACTACAACTATCTGGTCTTCTACAGGAGCATCAAAAGGAGCATAAGCTACCATCCATGAATGCCAGTGGTCTTTGGAATATCCGTTTACTTCAGCAGTACCTGTTTTTCCGGCTATCTGCACAGTTGTGTTGTGCATAGGATAAATTGCAGTACCGTCTGTAATTGTATATCTCAGATCATTCTGAACTTCTTTCCATACGTCTTTGTCTACCGTAGACTGTAAAAGAACTTCAGGTTTAATAGTTTCAATAACTTCGTTTGTAGAAGGATCCCTTATTTCCTTAAGAAGATGCGGTTTGTAGATTGTTCCGCTGTTGCATACCATAGCCATCATGTCTGCTACATGCATTGGTGTTGCAAGTGTGAATCCCTGTCCGATAGACATGTTCATTGTATCACCGCCAAGCCATTTTTCATGATAGCGTCGTTCTTTCCATGATGCTGTTGGAACAAAACCTTCTGACTGAGCAGGTAAATCAATTTTCAAACTCTGGCCAAAACCGAATTCCCTTGCATAAGAAGCAATTCTGTCTACGCCAAGATAATCCCTTCCTACTACCCAGAAGTAAACGTCGCATGACTGAGCAAGACCGTTCTTTAAATCAAGCCATCCGTGACCAGGAACACCAACATGGCATCTGAACGTTCTGTCACCGTAAGTAATGCGTCCCGGACATTCAATCTTTTTATCAGAAGGAAAACTCTTTTCGTTAAGGAGTGCAGTAGACATTATTGTCTTGAATGTAGAAGCAGGAGGATAAACCGCATTTACTGCACGGTTAAGAAGAGGCTTGTTATCGCTGTTAACAAGACGCTGATATTCAGTTCCATAATTGTCTGTAGAGAAAAGGTTTGCATCAAAATACGGATATGAAACCATTGCAAGTATTTCACCTGTTGCCGGCTTTAATACAATGGAAGCACCAACCCTTTCGCCAAGAGCTTTTTCGACTAGCTTCTGAATATTGCTGTCTATTGTGAGCACAAGGTTTTTTCCCATCTGAGGAGGTTCTACAATAGGAGTATTACTTAATATTTTTCCCTTAACGTCTACAGTCTTGCTTTCCCTTCCCGGCACACCCTGCAGAAGACTGTCATATTGTTTTTCAATACCTGTTTTTCCGACAATGGCATTATTCTTGTAGCCCTGGTTGTACATTACGTTCATTTCTTCTTTTGTAATGTCACCAACGTATCCAAGTACATGCGAAATTGAACCTGTCTCTACGTAATTGCGTATAGGTTTGCTTTCCCATGTTACACCAGGAAGATCATTTATGTTTTCTGCAATATTGCTTATTACTTCGAACGGAACATTTGATTTGATTTCTACAGAGTTGAATGCTTTTCTTATCGAGTAAGGAAGCTTTTTATCAATTTCATTTTTGGAACTTCCAAGATACTCTGCCAGTTTTGAAATGACAGTATCATATAAATCAGACGGTATTTCGCCCGGGATTACATTAACAGCAAAAGAGTCGATGTTGATGACCATTGGAAGATTTGCATTACGGTCAAATATTTCTCCACGTTGAGCCGGAATAGTTTTTACCTGTCTTGAAATTGTAACTGACTGAGTACGGTAACGGTCACCTTCTACAACCTGCATTGAAAAAAGTCTTAATGCGTAAGAGGCAAATGTAATTATTATCAATACAGAAAGAACAATAAGCTTTCCTGTTTTAGGAATTGTTTCTTCTGAACCGTTTACATACTCATTTTTCTGCATTAATCAATCTTCTCCGGTGCAATGATAATTATATTTTCAAAAAGACTCAGCAGTTTGAAAATTATTGGAGAAAGTATTGTGTTTGCAATCAATTCAAAAAGGAACATCAGTGAAATTGGATTATAAGTCATTACTACATTCGGGTACAGGATATTAATGAGCCAGATTATTATTCCCTTAGCAATAGTTGCACAGAATCCAATCAATGCAGGAGTAAATATACCCTGAGTATTAAGAATCTTATTGAATATACCGCCGGAATAACCGATTATCGTCCTCATAAGGCAGTTAAGTCCAGGCGGACAAGCACTGATTAAATCGAGTACAAGTCCTGAAACAAAACCTGTCGTTTCACCAAAAAGCTTTCCGTTCCTGATTGAAAAATAAACGACGCATATAAGAACAAGATCCGGTACAACAGGAAGAATTGAAATATTAGCAAGAATAGAGGATTCAAAAACTGCAGCCACAATTATTATCAGTGAACTCAATGAAAAAGCCTTAATCATCTGCTTCTTCCTCCTGATCTACAACAATAACTGTTTCCAGTCTTGAAAAATCTATTATAGGATTCAGCTCTATCGAAAGTGATGAATCATAATCAAGTACCGTAATTTTACTTATTGTACCAATCGGAATATCGCGCATGTAATTATTGTTTTCACCGCTTGTAACAATAATGTCTCCGTAACTCAATTCATCAAGAACACGTTTCTTAATATACTTCATTACGAGATTGCTTTCCTGTGTACCGTTTCCGCTAACAATACCGATGTCCCTTGTATTCTGAATCCTTGCCGAAATATTACACTGTAAATCATATACAGGCATAATCATGCTTGTACCTAAACCTACAGTTACAATCTTTCCTACAACACCTACGCTTCCATGCTGAACGGCTAGAACAGGCATTCCTTTTTTGATTCCATGACGAGAACCTTTGTTAATTGTTATTCCTGAATACAAACCGTCCGGATCCCTTGCTATAATCTGGGCAACATAATTCTTTGCAACAAGGGTTTCACGGAATTCCAGCTGTTCCTTTAAGCGTTCATTTTCTTTTTTTATTTCAGTATTATTTCTCTGAAGGTATTCATAATCCTTAAGTTTTTCAGTAAGTTCCTTATATTCTTTCTGAAGTGTTGCAGTTTTCTGTACAGCAGTAATAAAATCCTTTATTCCTGTAAATACTGCATTGATACCTTTTTCCATGGATGAGAAAACTGTAAAACCAACTTTGTTAAAATCAACGATAAAACCGCCAGAAGAAAGACCAAGCCTTATTCCGCTGATTGCCAGAAGAATTACAAATACGAGTTCAGTTATCTTAAGGCGTTTATGTAAATGTCCGCGCGTACGCATATAACGCCTTTTCTTTAGTCGTTAAGGTTATCGTAAATTGAACGGTCAGAAGACATGTCCTTGAACAATTCAAATGCCTGTCCTGCACCAACTGCAACACATTCAAGAGGCTTTTCTACGAGAATTACAGGAACGCCTGTTTCCTTTGAGATAAGCTTCTGTAAGCCTTTGAGCATTGAACCGCCACCTGTCATTACAATACCGCGTTCAACAATATCTGCTGCAAGTTCTGGAGGAGTTCTTCCAAGAGTCTTCTTTATTTCTTCAACAATTTTTGTTATAGGATCCTTTAATGCTTCACGAACTTCAACACTGTCTACTTCAAGACGACGTGGCAGACCGGTAATTGCATCAGTTCCCTTAATTTCCATCTTATCAATTACTTTGTCCGGAGTAGCATTACCGATTTCAATCTTAAGCCTTTCTGCTGTCTGCTGACCAATAATCAGGTTGTGAACGGAACGTATGTGCTTGATGATTGCTTCATCAAATTCGTTACCGCCAGTTCTGATTGAACTTGTGATTACCATGCCGCCCAATGAAATTACAGAAACTTCTGTTGTTCCGCCGCCAATGTCACAAACCATATGACCTGCCGGTTCATAAATAGGAATCTGTGCTCCAATTGCAGCTGCAAGGCTTTCTTCAATAACGTTTACTTCCTTTGCACCTGCTTTATATGCTGCATTCATAACTGCATCACGTTCAACCTGTGTAATGCATGAAGGAATACCAATCTTCATTCTTGTAGATTTAATGAGCTGATGTTTAGGAACTATTTTTGAAATGAAATATTTAATCATTTTTTCAGTACTGTCGCTGTCACTGATTACACCGTCAGCAAGTGGACGTATGGCAACAATATTGCCTGGTGTTTTCCAGAGCATTCTTTTTGCTTCTGCACCAACTGCAACAACACGCATTGTTCCTTTTTCTACTGCAACTACAGAAGGCTCATCAATAACGATTCCTTTTCCGCGTACGTAGATAAGGGTATTACATGTACCTAAATCAATACCGATATCAGTTGAAAACTTGTCCCAAAATGCCATTTTTATATTCCTCCACCACTTTAATCCATTTTTCTATTTAAGGTTTTCAGCCATTTTCTGTTTGGCACCAGGATGATCAACCTGAAGCCTAAGGCATTTACGCCATTCAGAACGTGCCTTTACCAAATCATTTTCTTTCTCATATATTACACCAAGTCCATAGTGTGCGTCAGCAAAATTTTCGTTTTTTTCCAAAATTGCTTCAAATTCTTTTTTGGCATCAGTGTAATTACCTTCATCAATAAGTATGTTTCCAAGCAATATTTTGCTTCTTAAAATGATGTCTTCGTTTTCACTAATTGTATTTACGCGTATCAGGTACTGTTTGGCTGCATTACCTGAACCAGTTTTATAATACTGTTCGGCTATGTTAAGCAGAAGAACATCTGTTTCATTAACAAGCAGTGATTCTGTCAGGGAAGGAATACTGTTCTGTGAGTCACCTAAAACTGCATAAGAAAGTCCTAAATATTCAGCCATATCATCTTCATGATAAAAATCATCCTGAGCCATAAGAATGTATTTTATGCAGAGGTCAGCGTAAAAATGATATGAAGAAAATTTGTCCTTGAAGTAATATGACTTACCAAGCATGTATTCAATTTGCCCGCGGTTCTTCTCATCTGAGTTCTGCAGGGCAATACGCAGATTGATTATTGATTCATCAAGATATTTCTGAGCTTCGGTATTTTCTGTCTGCGCAACGGCAATATAGAATGCACTGTAGGCGTGAAGTGTTCTTGCTGTATTGTGAAGCGGTTTTTTCTCAAGAATACGGGAAGAAATATCATATACAGTCTGATAGTCCCTTTTTTCCCAATTTTCATAAAGAGCAGTAACTGAGTCTGAAGTATGAATGTATTTCTGAATTATTTTATAACTGAAAATTGAAAGAAGTGCTAAAACGATAATAATGCATAAAAAGATTATTAATCTGGGAATAAATTTGCTTTTGTATTTTTTATATAATTCTTTTTCCCTTTCCACCACTTTCATTTAAAACGTCCCACCCCAAACGTTATAAAGTTCTATATAAAAAAGAAGGTATAGTAAGCCGGGTTCTGGTACACAAATAAATGTGTCTGACCATCTATCCGCAATTACAGTTACCTGCAATTTCCAGCGATCTACCCGCAGTATAAGCCCGGAACGGCAAACTGCTGCATGATCTTGCTCCAGATGAGGTTTGCTTATGCCACTCCTGTTGCCAGAAGCGCGGTAGGCTCTTACCCTGCCTTTTCACCCTTACCTGTTTCCAGGCGGTTATTTTCTGCAGCACTATCTGTACAGAGCAAGGGTTATGTTCTTAAGCAGAACAACTGCCTTCTCTGCCCCGGTCGTTAACCGGCATCTTTTCCGGTGGAGCCCGGACTTTGCCTCACAGACTTCTACTGTCATCAGTAAAAACTGTACGGTCAAATACCTTCTGTATTAACTCTTTAAAAGAGTAAAGAATCAGTCTTCATAATCAAGAGATCTTTCTGATTCTTCTCCTTCATCATCCAATTCATCACCAGTATATTCTGATTCATCTGCATCTTCATCTTCATCAAGATCAGCAAGACTTCCTGCATCTTCATTCTGGAAGTAATTGGAAGTATTTTCATCACCTTCTTCGTAGTAAAGGATACGGCTGCAGTAAGGACAGAAGAGGATCTTTTCATCATTGTGAACTTCGTTTGCAAACTGTGCAGGAAGAATCATATGACATCCGTCACAAACAATTCCCTTAACGGCAACGATACCCTTGCTGTTTCTCTGGATGATTCTTTCGAATTTGAAAATGATTTCAGCATCAATTCCAGGTGTAATTGCGTCTTCCTTTTTCTTAAGCTTTTCAAGTTCCTTTTTATAGCCGTCAATTTCCTTCTTAAGATTGTCCTTTGCTTCGTTGATGTCAGCTTCTGTGCTTGAAATAAGGCTTTCGTTGTCTTTGATTGTTTCGCTTAATTCTGCAAGAGTCTTTTCTTCTTTCTGCAATTCCTTGCGGATATTCTGTTCCCTTTCGTTAGCTTCATTAATCTGTTTATCAAGTGCTTCATATTCGCGGTGAGTTGTAATGCTGTCCATTCCTTTTTCACCAGATTCGCGAGAAGCTTCTGCTTCCTGAAGTTCTACCTTAAGCTTACCGATTTTTTCTTTCTGAGCTTCGTATTCTGCATTCTTTTCAATGAATTCTTTCTTAAAGCGTTCAATACTCTCAACTCTACCGTCAAGAGACTTTGGTAATTCCTTAATTTTTGCTTCAAGATCGTATTTCTGTGCAAGAATATCCTGCAATTTCTTAAGCTTATCAATTACTTCTTTATTCTGCATATAATAATACCCCTATATATTATTTCTTATAATACAATATTATCGCCTTTTCTGTCCATACTTACAGAGGCGTTAAATCTCAATATAATCCCTTAATCCTGATGCACGGCGCGGATGTCTGAGTCTTCTCAATGCCTTAGCTTCAATCTGACGGATTCTTTCACGTGTTACGTCAAAATAAAGGCCTACTTCTTCAAGAGTAAGTGAATATCCATCATCAAGACCGAATCTCATTCTTAATACTTCCTGTTCACGAGGAGGAAGCGTATTGAGAACAGAACGGAGCTGTTCCTTGAGAAGTGTGTATGCAGTAAGGTTAGCTGGATTTTCAACTTCCTTGTCTTCAATAAAGTCTCCAAGAAGGCTGTCTTCTTCTTCACCGATTGGTGTTTCCAAAGAAATTGGTTCACGGGCAACGTTCTTTACCTGCTTTACGCGGCTTACCGGCCAGCCAAGCTGCTGTGCTATTTCTTCATCTGTTGGCTCACGGCCTAATTTCTGCATCAACTGGCGGCTTTCACGAACAACCTTGTTTATCTGTTCAATCATATGTACAGGAACACGGATTGTTCTTGCCTGGTCGCTGATTGAGCGTGTAATTGCCTGGCGTATCCACCATGTTGCGTATGTTGAGAATTTATATCCCTTGCGGTATTCAAACTTTTCTACGGCTTTGATAAGACCTATGTTTCCTTCCTGAATAAGGTCAAACAGCTGAAGTCCGCGGTTTGTATATTTCTTTGCAATAGAAACTACAAGACGAAGGTTTGCGTTGATAAGGCGGTTTTTTGCCTGTTCCATCATACGCTTTCCGCGCTGGATTTCCTTTGTCATTTCAAGGATTTCATCTACGTTGTTTTCAAATTCATATTCAAGACGGCGAAGCTTGCGGTCAATTTTCTGAATCTGTGTATAAACTTCACGGATTTCATCTGCTGTCATTCCAAGTTCTTTTTCAAGCTTAAGTGATTCGGAATGTGTTGCAAGACGGCGGCCAATGCTTCTTAAACCGGCAGGATCGGAAATACGCAGTTCCTTCATGCGCTTTTCCTGCTTGTGGTGATATTCATCAATCTTTTCTGAAGCATCAAGGAATTTTTCGCTGAAGCGTTCAATTTCTTCTGTTTGAATTTCAATCTTCTGAAGTTCAGGAGAAATCTTCTTGCGGAGGCTTACAAGGTGCTTGTCTTCGAAAATGTTCATTGACTGGTCACTTTCGTTAAGCTGCTTCTTTAAAGCCATATACTGCTTCATTTCCGGAAGAATAGGTTTTAACCAGAAACTGTAGCTTGTCTTGAGGCGGCGCTTTTCTGCCATCTCTTCATTTATTTCTTTTCTAGGTCTACCAGGTTCGTGAAGGTCAATTCTTGTAAATGCCTTCTGAGCAACTGCATAGAATTCAGGAATCATTATGCCGGAATTTTTGATTACATCTTTTATGATGTTCTGTCCGTCTTCCATTTTCTTTGAAAGAGTAACTTCCTGATCTGCAGTAAGAAGGTTTTCCTTACCGATTTCCCTTAAGTAAAGCCTTATAGGGTCATCAATGTTGCTGTCTTTATCATTTGAAACAAGCCTGTGTTTGCCTGAATCATCAATTTTTGAATCTATTGAAAGGTCACCGCTTTCATCATCTTCATCTTCAAGAACATCATCTTCGTCATCTTCATCAAGAAGGCTGTCGTCTTCTTCCATTACCTGAATGTTGTTCTGTGACAAAAGCTGGAGGACTTCTTCCATCTTTGGAGAATTTACAAAGTCACCGCCGAGGATTTCAGTTATTTCTTCCCATGAAATAATCTGTCTTGTCTTACCAAGTTCAAGAAGCTTCTGTACGTTAGGATCAATGGCTGTTTCCTGAGCTTCCTGTGCTGTTCCTTCAACTGCTGTTTCTACAGCTTTTTCTTCAGAAACATTTTCTTTTACCTTGTCCTTTGCCTTTTTATTTGTGGCTTTTTCTGAGACTTTTGTATTTTCTTTTCCTGAAGATTTCTTTTGTTTTGATTCTTTTTCACTTACAGCTGTTTTTACAGCCTTTTTATCTTCTTTCTTTGAAGCAGTTTTTCTGGCAGTTTCAGTTGCCTTTGCTGCTTTTTTATCTTTTACTGCAGTTTTTTTTGATGAAGCCTTAACTACCGGTTTTTCAGCAATTTTTTTTGCAGGCTTTTCTGCTTTCTTTACAGCTTTTTCTGATTTCTTTGATGCTGCCTTTTGAGCAGTTGCTTTTACTGCTGTTTTTTTAACAGGTTTTTCAACTTTCTTAACAGATTTTTCTGTCTTTTTTACGGAAGTTTTTGATGAAGCAGCTTTAGCCGGAGTTTTTTTAGCAGGTTCTTTTTTTGCTGCACTTGATTTTACTGCTGTCTTTTTTTCAACAGCTGATTTTTTTACAGAAGCTTTTTTTGTTAAAGCTTTTTTTTCAGAAGATGATTTCTGAGCCATTTTTTATCCTTTCAAATCTGAAATCTGTTTGTCTATGTCCATCTTTTGAGTCAGCAGTTCAGTAATCTTTAACTGTTCTTCCTGCAGACCGCTTCTTTCAAGACGCTTTATCTGATTAACAATTGTAAGGCGTTTTCTTTCAAGAACGTTCCGTTTAATAAGCTTTATACTGTCGTTTAATGAACTTTCCTTGTAATCTGAATACTCATTAGAAGATTCAATTACCAGCTGCTTTAAGCTTTCATTTTCACAACGGGTCAATATGCTGCTTATGGAAAAACTATTGTTACGACTGCACTCCTCAAGTAATATGAACAATTTTTTTGCCTGAATGTCCTCAAGGTCATCAACTGAGATTTCATTACGCATTTTCTGGAAAAGAGTCTGGTCGTTAGAAACGGCTGTCAAAACAGCTCGCAGTTCGGCAGTAGGCTTGTAATTCGGAAGCTTTGCCTCTTTTATCTGCACCACATTTTCATTCCGTTTAACACGTGCTGAAACTTGGTCACGGTTGGTGTAATCCTTTCTGGCTGCCTCCAGGTCAATGTCGAATGTCTGGCAGAATTGTTCCAGACAAGCGTCTTTCTGTATATCCGTTTTTAAGCAATCAATATATTCAAAAAAATCCAGGGAAGCTTTTGCCTTACCTTCTGGAGTAGATTTGTCGTATTGATTTAACAGACCGGACAACAAAAAATCATTGTCTAATGTAGCACAATTTACGTCATTCGTCAACACATCAGCGCCATGGTTGATCATAATTTCCGCAGGGTCTTTTCCGCCTGAAAGCTTGATAATCCTTACCGTTATGTCATGTTTGCGGCACATGAGTATTGCCCTTCTTGTGGCAGCCTGTCCCGCACCGTCACTGTCAAAAGAAAGCAGTATCGTTTCAACAAAAGGCTTTATAAGGATAATCTGTTCGTCAGTAAGTGCCGTTCCCAAAGGAGCTACAGCATATGTAATTCCGCACTGGTGATATGCAATTACATCCATGTATCCTTCGCAGAAAATTACTTTCTTGTTGTCACGGATTGCCTGCTTTGCAAAATTGAAGGCATAAAGAGTATTTCTTTTTTTATACTGAATCAAATCGCCTGAATTCAAATACTTTGGAGACTTGTCCGGGTCTCCGCGAAGAAAACGACCGCCGAACGCAGCTACGTCCCCCTTACGGTCAAAGATAGGAAACATGAGCCTGTCGTTGAAAAAAGCAATGTCAGGGTAACGCTGACTGAAGAGGCCTGATTTGTTAAGGAATTCCTCAGAGTAATTTTTCTTTAAAAGAAACTGCTTAAGCCACTTCCTGTCAGACGGACTGTAGCCCAGCTTGAATTTTTCGAGAGTTTCTTTAGTCAGACCGCGTTTTGTTATGTAATCAAGGGCAAATTTTCCGGCTTCTGTTTCCATAAGAAAATAATGAAAACTGCCTGCTACCCTGTTGTACAAATCGATGTATTCGTTTTTAAGCTTAGACTGTGAATCTTCTTTTGGAGCTTCAGTACCCTCTGCATACTTTACTTCAACACCGGCTTTTTTTGCCAGAATCTGTATTGCTTCAGGATACGTTACTTTTTCCTTCTCCATTATGAAATTGAATACAGTACCAGCTGCGTGACAGCCGAAGCAGTAATAGAATTTCTTGTCTGTTGAAACACTGAATGAAGGCGTTTTTTCGTGGTGAAAAGGACAGCATCCCCACCAGTCGTTGCCTTTCTGCGTAAGAGGAACATATTCCTGTATTACCGAAACAATGTCTGTTCTGTCCTGAACTTCGTCAATTGTTTCCTGTGTAATCATTCCGCTCATTTTTACTTTTACCGCTTGGTTGGAATACCTTTTTCTGCTGCTATATGTTCGTCAAAATCTTTTGAAAAAGTATGTGTACCTTTTTCAGGATCAGTAAGTACAAAGTAATAATATTTTGTCTTTGCGGGATTGACTGCGGCATCAAGTGCAATCAGTCCAGGATTCGAAATAGGAGTCGGTGGAAGACCTGCGTACTTGTATGTGTTGTACGGACTGTCAATTTTAAGGTCATCGTATGTAATCTTTTCCGGATGTGGCCTTCCCTCCAGTTCCGTAATTATGTATTCAACTGTTGCACATGAATAAAGGCCTATGTTTCTGCGGAGCCTGTTTGTAAATACGCTTGCAATCAAAGGAGCTTCTTCCTTAACCCTGTATTCCCTTTCAATGATTGAAGCAAGCCTTACCTTATAGTGAAGGTCTTCCGGTGAAAGTTCCTTTATCGAATCAATCTTCATTGCTTTATCAAAGAAATTGTCCGCAAGTTTATGGACAACATCTTCTGCTTCCATTGCCGGCGTAAAGAAATATGTATCGGGAAAAAGATATCCTTCAAAATTTTCTGCAGGTATATTGTATTCTTGAAGAAGTTCTGTTGAACAGCATTTGCTTAGAAAATCTTTCTGGCTGCATACGCCTTTTTCTTCAAGAAGAAGACCTATCTTACGCATTGTAAGTCCTTCCGGAATGCTTAGCGTAATATATTCCTGAGCACCTGACTGAAGGAGTATATATATTTCTTCCATGCTCATGCTGCTTTTTACTGTATAAACACCGCTTTTCAATACAAAAGGTTTTCTTCCGTTAAGAAGACGGAATCTTGCAGCGTAATAAAAAATGTCTTCCGAGCGGATTAACTTTTCCTGTTTAAGCTGGGATGCAATTTCCCTTGTGCTTGTACCTGAAGGAACTTTTATCTTAACTGTATATTCTTTTTCTGCAGATGTTACAGGCCTTACGTTGTACTCGTAATATGAGAATGCAACATTACCAGCAACAACAAGAATTGCTATAATCCACAAAATTAATTTGAGCAGGATGTGAGATTTTTTACCGTTATTTTTTTTCAAAGCTCAATTACCTGACCTTCGATTGCCAGATATACTTCTGTATTAGTATGAGTAGTATATTTGGCATAACGCTGGGCAGCCTCAAGAATAGAATAAATCTTTCTGTCATCATAAGTAGGTTCATGATGGAACAGATATACACTTTTTATATTCCATGTTGTGGCAAAGTCAATTGCGTAACAGTAAGCTGAATGGCCCCAGTTTTCTTTCTGTATTGCTTCTTCAACTGTATACTGGCTGTCCAGGATAAGAACATCTGCATCCTTGAAAAACTCATTGCTCTTTCTGTTGCGGTCAAAGTCAATTTCCTGAAGTTCAACGTCTGTTGCGTAAATGAATTTCTTACCGTTTTCTTCGATTGAAATTGAATATGAGTTACCAGGATGCTTCATCTTGTGAGTATTGATTTTTAAGTTACCAATCTGGAAAGGCTCACCTTCTTTTAAAAGATGGAAATGAAACTGATTCTTTACTGAAGGCCAGCATCCGTTTTTAGGGAAATATGGTCTGCTTGACTGCTGTTCAAGAAGCTTTTCCTGAGCAGGATAATTTGAATAGAAATCAATTCTTGCAGAAGGATTGAATGATGAGTCAAAGAATGGAAGTCCCTGTATGTGGTCCCAGTGGAAATGTGATACGAAAATATTGTAATGCTTGTCTGCAGGAGCTACACCATTCTTAGCCATTGCACGAAGGCCGCTTCCACAGTCAAGGACTATTTCTGTACCGTCGTCAGCCTTTACTTCCACACAAGCAGAATTACCGCCGACAGTTCCAAAAATATGAGGAGGAAGTGATGCAAGGAATTTTTCCTTTGAGTCTTCATCTGCAGCATCCTGTGGAGTCATCCTTGCAATTGCTGCAGAAATCTTAGCCTGAATCTGTTCTGCTGTAACAGGTGTAGGGATTGAACCTCTTACGCCCCAGAAATGAATTTTCATTTCTCCTCCCAATTTTAATTACTGGAACTAAATTAAATTTAATCACATTAATTATATTGCAATAATTCATTAATTTCTTGATTTACAAGAAAAAAACGTAAATTTTTAATAATTTAAACTATATAGAATAAAATGTCAAACAGTCTGGGGGTATATTTTCTTAATGACTATAAAATCAACATATTCAGGAGGGCAAAAAAAAAGGTGCTAAAAAGCACCAACTTCTTAACACCTATTGGGGAGTGAAGGATTCGGACCTACGAAGGACGAGCCAACAGATTTACAGTCTGCCCCCTTTGACCACTCGGGAAACTCCCCGTATTCAATTATTTTTAACTGAATCAGCCGCCACAGGGACTCGAACCTTGGACCCCGAGATTACAAATCACGTGCTCTACCAACTGAGCTATAGCGGCAATCAATGGTTGAACTATATAGATTTTACGTATTTGTGTCAACAGGTAATATTAATTTTTTTAAAGATTTTTATTATTTATTGAAATAAAGCTGCATATAAGCATTTCTTATTACATTTTTCCAGGAATAATCCTGATTTACGTTTAAGGCTGCATTCTGAATAAGGTTTATGAACTGACTGCGGTTTTTCCTGAATTCACAAGCCCTTTTTATTGCTTCTGCAAGTGATTTTTCATTGTTCTCTTTATATAGAAAACCAGTTCCGCAGTCCTTTATCTTACGAAGGCCTCCCGTAGCATGAGCAACTGGTATTGTTCCGTAAATCTGCGCAATGAAATCTTCAAGTCCGCAAGGTTCAAAATTGCTTGGGAAAACAGCAAAATCAGCTGCTGCAGTACAAAGTCTTGTCAAAGCCCTTTCGTAACCAAGAAAATACACGCATCTTCCAGTATATTTTTCTGATATTTCCACAAGGGCCTTTTCAAATGACTGTTCCCCCTGCCCCATGAATATAAAGCGTATGTTTCTATTTTCTTCAAGAAGGATTGAAGCGGCTTTCTGAAGAATGTCTATTCCTTTCTGAGAAACAATCCTGCCGTGATAGGAAACATAAATTGTTTTTTCGTTTTCATTTACCGTTGAAATAAAACCGTATTTCTTTATTCCAGGATAATCCGTTAGCAAAACATTCTGTGAAGCAAAATTCTTAAGAAAATACTGTCTGTTATTGTATTTGCCTTCAAGCTGACATTTAGAAGGACTGTATTCATAAGGCAAAAGTGAAATCTCTTTTTTTTCAGGAAGGTATTTTTCTGAATCAATTCCGTTTGTTATGCCCTTAATCTTTATGCCAAGTTTATTAAATGCCTGGGAAAGCCCTTGTGTTTCCGTTGTGCCGTTCATTATTTCTTCTGCATACCATGGAGAAACTGTCGTAAGTTCTGCATAAAGTCCTGCAAGAAGGAATGGTTCTACAGCCTGACCGTTTATTCCCTTTTCAAGAATGAAACTGCTTAAACCGGTAAGTCTTTCAGCTATATCCATTGAATAATATTCGTGATGGTAACCGGGACCAGCATTGTGAATTGTAACGATGTACTTTATCTGCCTTAATTTCTTTATTATGTTTGCAAACACAGGAACCATTGCACAGGCCGCATCCTGACAGTGGATTACATCCGGCTTTTTGTTTTGGGAATCCTCTTCGTCGATACATTTTTTTGCATATTCAACTACTGCTTTCTGGAAAACAGTATTCATGTAAAGCACATCAAAATGGCCTGTACCCTTTACATGTACATAATTTTCCTTTTCATCTTCCCATGTGTATGTATAAACGCCTTTTTTTTCAGCAAAGCATTCTGTGTTTACGAGTATTATTTTTACTCCGTTGGCAATACCGCTGTTGAATCTTACGGGAACTTCCTTACCGTCAATTTTTACTACTGCGGGGCTTACTGCATCTTCTTCATAATGCCTTAGCAAATCAAATTTGGTGCATTTGTATAATGGCATTATTACCGTTACATCAATGCCTGTTCTGCAAAGGTTTTCTGCAAGAGATGTTGTTACGTTCTTTACACCGCCCGCTTCTGCAATACCGTCGTATTCACGGCTAACGAGCCATATTTTTTTCTGTTCGCTCATTTTGCTAAATCTGGACGTAAAACCTCTGCTCCGTTTATGTAAACCGGTGATTGTTTAAATCCTGGATCTTTGTAAACCGTAACCATAATTCTTATTGCCTTAGGAAGCATGTTTTCAATAACTGGCTCCTGGCTGCAGAAAAGCGGAACCTGTGAAGCAATATCCTTACAGTTACCGCGCCTTAATGCTGCAGCAGGATTCATCTGGTTAAGGTCTGGAGTAAGCGTAAACTGAATTGAAACAAATTCTTCTGCAGAAAGGGAATTTTTATTGATTATTTCTTCAAACAGTCTGTTTGTATTTTCAAGAATTGATTCCTTTGTATTTTCTGCACAGGAAGCACCCCTTATGCAGTACAGTCTTTTTCCGTCCATATTTTCGTTCCTTTTTAACCTTAGCCTTTAATTCTATCTGACAGATTTCATTGCCTTAAGCAGTTTAGAAACATCTCCGTCCTTAACAAGTTCCTGAAGCTGAGGATATTTCTGAAGCAGTTCTCCAAAGCGGTCAAGACGTTCAAGTGCTGCATTTTCTTCAAATATTTCCTTCGCATGAGAAGCAGCTTCTTTCTTCAGCTTTTCCTGAAGTTCATTCTGATATATTTCGTAATCTTCCTTTGCCTTTCTGTAGAGGTTAAGGTCAGGTATTTTCGCATCAAGAACAGTTACTTCAGTAATTTCTATTTCTTCAAAGTCTGTCGTATTATTCTGAATTATTTCCTTAATTTCGTTTTCAGTTACTGCATGCGGTGAAAATTCAGAAGGATTTTTGTTTGCAATGAAATATTCCATTACGCATTTTGCGGCAATTGCAGCTTTTGTTTCGAGTATTGAATTCAGGTCCTGCTGTGACTGCAAATCGCTTTTCTTTACTTCGTTTACAAGTCCTTCCGGTGTCATTCGAAGTGAAATTTTAAATGTTGCTGAATATGAAAAATCTACATTTTCACCAAGAATTTTTCTGTAGATTTCAGCAGACGGCAATGTCCCGCTGACAAGCTGCCTTGAATTGTAAGGAAGTGAGTTGAATACACGAATATCTGCATTTGTAGGAATAAGGTTTTCCCATCTCCAGTCAAACTGCCCTGAAACAATCGGTTTTTCGTAAATACCACTTGTTCTGGAAACCATTACGCCGTAATTACCGGACTTTACGTGAAACTGAAGGTATCCTGCAAAAAAAACAATTGCACCTAAAATAAGGAGAATTAAAAACTTTGAAAAGAAGTGATGATTTTTCATTTTTCCCCACCATCTAATTTAATGGACTTTTGCTATTTCTTTAAGTATACTGTTTTAAGTTCGAGATTTTCAAGCAAAAAACATATGAAGCATAAAACCCGTAATAAAAAAGCAAAAAAAAGCGGCTCACTATTCCATTTTAACTGCAGGAGTGTAGTTTTTTTATGGCTTTTCCTTATAGCAATGATTCTCTTTTATGCAGCCGGAAGCCTGCAGCAGTTTCTTGATTCTACACAGCACTCCATAGTATTGCTCAGCTTTTTTACTACAATAATCCTGTGTTTTTTTTCTGTAACAGGGCTGATCCAATGCATTTTTTTTATTTTTTCCAAAGAGTTTAAGAAATACCTGATTTATACATTTATTTATTTGATTTCGCTGGTCTTAAGTTCAGCAGTCCTTGTATTTTTCCAGACACTTAATTTTCTTTCAGCAGGCTTTTAGAAGTATCTGCTGTATACGGAATAAAAATCAAACAGTCTGTATTCTGCGGAATAATTTCTACAGGAAGTTTTTTGCTAAGCCATTCACTGCATATTCTGTTGCTAAGGCTTGGCATTCTTGTTTTTCTGAATACTTCACTGTTCCACTCAAGGCCTTTTGTAATAAAACCGGCATTCTGTTTTTCATTTACTTTGTATACGGAAACACAGTCATTCTGCGTAAGGCCGCTTATTTCCAGTTTTGTTCCGTCTTTTACAAAACATACTGTCTGTTTGCAGCATAGCCAGAAATCTGCCTTTTCTTCTGAAGAAAATGTTTCAAGTATGCCAAGAAGATGGTCTGTTCTTCCTCCGTCCCCGCCTACTAAAGTTATTGTGTTTTCGAAACCTTCTTCCTTATGACTTTCACGCAACATGCATGCTTTTTTCAATGCCAGTTCAGTGTCGGTGTAATCCTTGTATTCAGGAAACAGCTGCTTTTCTGCATAAGGGTATTTTTCAATGAGTTTTTTGTCACTTATGCTGTCCATGTCTCCGCAGATGTAATTTGGGGTAAAGTCTATTTTTCCTGTAAAATATTCTGCATATCTCTGCAAGGTTTCGAGGCCTGAATCAGCTGCTATTACTGCATCAGGAGCAAAACTGTTATTGCCTTTGAGAAAATAATTCTGAGTAAGAAATGGTTCGGGTGCCTGGCCGCCTGTAAATACTACTATGTGCATGGATTTTTCCTTTTATTTCCGTTAAGATACTATATCATGAATCAGATAAAAATTCCTTCTGAGCTGCAGAAAGTCAACGATATTTTTTCTCAAAACGGATTCAAGGCTTACCTTGTTGGCGGAGCCGTACGTGATACTGTTCTTGGAAAAGGAATTAATGACTGGGATATAGCTACAAACGCTACTCCTGAACAGGTAATGGGAATGTTCCGCAAAGTCATTCCAACAGGCATTGCTCATGGGACTGTTACGATTCATATTTTCGGTCATGAAATTGAAGCAACAACTTTCCGCACTGAAGCTGATTATTCTGACGGAAGACATCCTGATTCAGTTTCTTACGCAGCAACGATTGAAGAAGATTTGAGCCGCCGCGATTTTACAATGAACGCAATTGCAGCAGACCTTGCCGACGGTCATCTTGTTGACCCTTTTGACGGGCAGAAAGACATTCATGATAAAATAATACGTACAGTCGGAAATGCATTTGAACGCTTTAACGAAGACGGTCTAAGGCCTGTTCGTGCAATACGTTTTGCTTCTCAACTTGGATTTAGTATAGAAAAAGATACACTTGACACAATTTCTAAACCGGAAATACTTGCGAAAACAAAAATGATTTCCGTTGAACGCTTCCGTGACGAACTGATTAAGCTTTTGAAAAGTGACGTTCCGAGTGAGGGAATTAAGCTTCTTGAATCAACTGGCATTCTTAAAATGTTTATGCCTCAGTTTGAAAAATGCCGCGGTTGCATCCAGAAAGACGACAGGGGTTATCATATTTTTGACGTAATGAATCACCTTATTTATTCCTGTGACGGTGCTCCTAAAGAAAAGCCTCTTGTGCGCATGGCTGCCCTTCTTCACGACATTGGTAAACCAGATACTAAAACTGTTGTTGACGAAAACGGTCTGCAGATTTTCCACTTCTTTGGACATGAAAAAAAATCAGCCCAGATCGCAAAGGATATTCTTACTTCACTTAAATTTTCCAATGCTGAAATTGAGCATATATGCATTCTTATCCAGAACCATATGTTCCATTACGAAAGCAGCTGGAGTGATGCTGCAGTAAGGAGATTTATCGTAAAAGCCGGAAAGGAAAATATTGAAGATTTAATCGACCTGCGTCTTGCCGATATGTATGGAAAATATAACGAACCGGTACGAATCCACGATTCAGCTGCTTGCGACCTGCTGATTGAATTCAAGGAACGAATTGATTCAGTAACTGCACATGCAACTGCACTTTCGCTTAAAGACCTTGCAGTTAACGGAAAAGACCTAATGGCAAACGGTATTCCTGCAGGAAAATCACTTGGCTTTATATTGAACGAACTTCTTGAAACAGTGCTTGATTCTCCGGAAATGAACCAAAAAGAAAAGCTGCTCGAACTTGCCAGGAATATCTATAACCAGAAATTCCTTTGCTAAGGTCAGGCAGCTTTATATGATTTCAGTCAATATTTTTTTAACAGCCGGTTATCCTAAAACAGCCGGCTTTTTTATTCATTACTTTTTTGCTGTAGGTTTTACAAGGAATAAACACAAAAGAAGTGCTACGGCATAAAGGATTGTTGTTACGATAAGAACATTCTGATAGCCCACAGGATTTACGCTGATTCCCTGTTCATTTATAAAGAATTCGCCTGTATGTGTAACAATTGCGTTTGCCATCTGGTTTCCTGTAAGCCCTGCAAATGCCCATGCAGAAAGAGTAATTCCGTGGATTGCAGAAATATTTCCCATTCCGTAGTGGTCAGAAAGAAGTGTCGGTACGTTTGAGAAACCGCCGCCGTATCCTGCGTTAACAATGAAAATAAGTGCAAGTACGAAAATAATAAGTGCTATGTTACCGTAACCGTTTGAAATGCCCTTTGTAAATATTACGATTAATGTTGAAACAATTGAAAGTATGAAAATCATTTTGTAAATAGTGTTGCGGTCCTTCATTTTGTCAGCCCATGCACTAAAGCCTATGCGTCCGCCAGCATTGAATAAGGCTGATATTGTTGAAATTGTACCTGCTGCAGCACCAAGGCCTACGCACTTAACAATCATTTTTTCCTGTGAAATTATTGCAAGTCCGCATGTAATGTTGATGTAGAACATAAGCCATATTCCAACGTATGAAAGAATCGGTTCTGACTTGAGTGTAGCAATGATTCCTTCTTCCTTAGATTTTTTCTGTGGTTCTATCCAGCCAGCAGGTTTAGCAAGCATCAGGTGTCCTGCAATCATCATTACGAAATAAACTGCTGCAAGAATATAGAACATCTTGTATATGCCGGAAGGTCCCATGTTGTCGAGCATCCACTGCATTATTGGAGAAGCAATTGCTTTAGCTGCACCAAATCCTGCTACTGCAAGACCTGTTGCGAGTAGTTTTTTATCCTTGAACCACAGCATCAATGTCTTAACAGGAGAAAGGTATCCGGTTCCAAGACCGATTCCCATGATGAATCCGTAAGAAATGTAAATGCCAACTAAAGCAAGAACGCTAGGCTGACCTGCCATTGCACACTTTCCGCCGTACCAGATGAAGAAACCTGTTCCGGCCATTCCAAGCGCAAATGTAATCGAAGCAATTAATGACGAAAGATGAATGTTCTTTTCTACAAGACTGCCAAGAAAAGCAGCTGACATGCCAAGAAAGAAAATTGCAAAACTGAAAGCCCATTCTACTGCACCTTTTGAAAAACCGATGTAGTTAGCAATTTCCTGGCTGAAAATTGACCAGCAGTATACAGTACCGATACTGCAGTGAAGAAGAAGCGCCGGTATTGCACCGCGGATCCACTTGTTCTGAATGTTTTTCATTATATTCCCCACAAAAATGAATTACCTAATTGTAATTGTTAATTGAGAATACCATATTTTTTATTTAAATAAAAGTTATAACTGCCTGCTTAATACCTTTTTAAGACAGTTCTTAAGGGTTTTAATTGTTACAGGTTTTGCAATATGATCATTCATTCCTGCAGCAAGAGCATTAGCCTTGTCTTCCTCAAATGCATTTGCAGTCATGGCAATGATAGGAATATCAAGATAACCGCCTCTTAAAGCACGAATCTCTCTTGTTGTATCATAACCGTTCATCGTAGGCATCTGAACATCCATAAGTATTACATCATAATAATCATGAGGATTGCTTTTTACTTTTTCAAATGCAACAGGGCCATCATCAGCAAGTTCAACAATCATTCCTTCATCAGTAAGAACTTCAGATGTAATTTCCCGGTTGAATTCTACATCATCAACTACAAGTACCCTCTTTCCTTCAAGCTCTATTGATTCATAATTTTCATTTGAGTCTGCAGAAACTACTTTTTTGTAATCATCTTCATTGCACATTTTGAACATGAAGTCTACCTCAACAGTAGTTCCTTCACCTGGTTCACTCTGAATCTTTATTTTTCCTTCCATCAGGTCAATGAGTTTTTTTACAATCGACATGCCGAGTCCAGTACCTTCGACGCCGCTTTTTGTAGTTGATTTTTCACGCTGGAATTCCTCAAATATATGCGAAAGAAATTCCCTCTTCATGCCTATTCCATTGTCTGTAATAATTATTTTTTCGTGTACGTAATTCGGTTTATGGCTGTCTATCTGTTTAACGCAGAGGTGAACCTTACCGCCTTCCTGAGTATATTTTATTGCATTGTTCAATATGTTGATTATTATCTGATTAAGGTGAAGTGAATCTGCATACACATATTTGTTTTTGATTTTAACAAATTCAGATGTCAAGGCAATTCCTTTCTGTTCTGCTTCAAACTGCGTCATTGAAAGAATCTTACGCATCAAAAGTTCAATATCAAGCGGAGCCTCTGAAATTACAACCTTATTGTTTTCGATACGGGCCATATCAAGTACGTTGTTTATGAGTTTTAAAAGATGTTCATTGCTTACTTTTATTTTATCAAGGTATTCAAGAGTTTTTTCCTTATTGTCTATGTTCTTTTCTACAAGTTCCGTAAATCCCTGAATTGCATTCATTGGTGTACGTATGTCGTGGCTCATGTTGAACAGGAAAGCTGATTTTGCCTTGTTTGCACTTTCCGCTTTTTCTTTGGCCAGACGCAGGCTTTCGTTTGCTTCATTTTCCTGTTCCATCTGTGAATTTATGTTGAATACACCAACAATAAGTTTTTCGTCATCTGGATTTATCGCACTTTTTATGCATTTTATCTGGTAGTAAACTGGTTTACCTTCAAATAAAAGCCTGTAATTGAAAGTTATGATTTCTTTTTCTTCGAGTTCACGAAGAATGTTTTCTTTCTTAAGTTTATTTATTACAAATTTCCGGTCCGGCTCATATATTACTGTTTCAATATTCTGCGGAAGAACTTCAAAGAAATCATCTGCATTCAGTATTCTTGTTTCAATTTCCTTGTCGTAAGAAGTGCCTTTAATAAAGTTCTTGTAATTGTTTGTCTTAAGGTCTACGTAATAGATTGCTTCGTAGTTTGCAGACAATGCCTTTATTAAATTAGAAAGTTCATCTGCTTCCTTCTTATGGAAATCATGAATTGTTTTTTCCTGCTCAATGCTGACGTTATAACCGTAAATCAAAACTGATGTTATCATAAAGCCGATCGAATAGAACGGTCCGTCTGGAAACAGCATCTGTAAAAAGCCAAAGAAAAGCGGTATTGCAGAAAACAAGAAAATAAGCATTTCCTTGACAAACTTAAGCCTGTTTCTTTTTACCATGCTGATTATTATTTCAATCAATGAATATACAGTAAATGAACCAAAATACATAAACTGCACATAAAAAGTAAGGTTTCTGTAAGGGGTTACATTGTATGAATAATCATCTGAAATATCAAAAAGTTCATGCGTATAAAGATTACTGAAAAGAAGTATCAGCTGAAAAAATATTACAAGGTAACGCAGAACATTGTAAAAAGTTTTTGTCCTGCCATATATTTTTAAATAATCAAGCATGTATCCAAGCCACATGAAAGCCGCAAGTGCCGCTAATGCATGGAAAACATATGTAAAAAGTTTAAGGAGAAAAAGATTTTTGAACGCAACCGGAGAAAGAAGAAATCCCCATATTCCGTCACAAAAAGAAAATAATATAAAAAACCACAGCAGTTTTGCAAAAGGAATCTGAATATTTTTATTGAAAATTGCCTTGTTTGACCTTACTTCAATAATGAAATCAACAAAAGCACAGCAGAATGCGACGGCTCCGTATAATGAACCTAAATCCATTTTTTTCTCACTCCTTTTATATACATTTATTGTATCACAGATTATTGAATTTAGGCATAAAAAAAATCCTGCATTCAGATTAACTGAAAACAGGATTTATAAAACAGTTCAAATAATGATTTGATTATATTTCCATATTCATTACATGACGAACTTCTTCGAGTGTAGCCTGAGCAATTTCACGAGCCTGAGCAACACCCTGGAAAAGAACCTGTCTGATGTATTCAGGGTCTTTTTCAAGTTCAGCACGCTTCTGGCGTAAAGGTCTTAATTCTTCGTTAAGAGCTTCTGTAAGTGTATTCTTGAGCATTCCGCCGCCACCGTCACCGATGCGGTCAGCAATTACTTCCGGTTCTTCGCCTGTACACAAAGAAATGATTCTGAGCAGGTTTGCTACTTCAGGACGATTTACAGGATCGTAAGAAATGTGGCGTTCCTGGTCAGTCTTTGCCTTCTTGATGAGCTTTGCAGTTTCATCTTCTGTTGCAGAAAGCATGATTGTATTTCCAAGAGACTTTGACATTTTTGCGCTGCCGTCAAGGCCCATGATCATTGGTGTTTTAGAAAGCAATGCATGTGGTTCAGGGAATACAGGATTGTCAGGACAGAATTTCTTGTTGAATCGTTTTGCAATAAGGCGTGCAATTTCAAGATGAGGAAGCTGGTCTTTGCCAACCGGAACAACATTGCCTTTGCAGAAAAGAATATCAACTGCCTGGTGAACAGGATAAGTGTACATTCCGGAATTAATTACGCTCATTGCTGACTTCTGGATTTCGTCCTTAACTGTAGGATTGCGGCTTAATTCAGAATTTGTTACGAGAGTAAGGAAAGGAACCATAAGCTGGTTTGCTTCAGGAATATGTGAATGAGGATAAATGCATACGTCTTTTCCCGGTTCAATTCCTGCTGCAAGATAATCGATTACAAGTTCTTTTGTATTCTGACTGATTTTGTCAAATGCATCGTGGTCAGTAAGTACCTGATAGTCTGCAATAAGAATCATTGTAGGTACACCCATTTTTGAAAGGCGTACACGGTTTTTCAATGAACCAAAATAATGTCCGATGTGAAGGCGTCCTGTTGGCCTGTCTCCTGTAAGTACACGGTATTTTTTTGGATTAACCTTTATGTCTTCTTCGATTTTATTGCTTGTTGCAACTGCTTCTGCAAGAATTTTATCTGTGTTTTCTTCAATTTCCTTTTCGTCTAATTCTGCCATTTTTTTCCTCACAAAATGTTTCTTTTTCAAGAAGTAACTTTGTTAGAATAACATAAATATATTATTGTTACAATGTACTTAATTCGCTAGAATGAATTTTATGAGATGTACAAAAGCAATAATTCACATAGATTATTTAAAACAGAATATCAGTAACATAAAGGCCCTTCTTAAGCCTGAAACAAAAATGTGCATTGCTGTAAAGGCAAATGCTTACGGGCATGGAATTGTTGAATGTGCAAAAGCTGCAGTTGAATGCGGTGCTTCTTTTTTAGCCATAGCTGCAGTCGAAGAAGGCATTCAGCTTCGCCAGGAAGGAATTACAGTTCCGCTTCTTCTTTTAAGCCTCTGCAGTCCTGAAGAAATTCCACAAGCCGTAGATAACGACATTACGCCTCTTGTTTTCGACAAAGACTATATTGATTCATTTGACAAAGCTGCATCTTCTGCAGGAAAAAAAGATTATGCTGTTCACATTACGGTTGATACTGGAATGGGACGAGTTGGCTGCAGACCGGAAGAAACACTTTCTCTTGCAAAAAAAATCAGTTCTACAAAATCATTAAAGCTCGGCGGTATTCAGACACACTTTGCTGCAAGTGACGGAACTTCGCAGAAAGCAGTTGAATATACTGAAAAACAGTTTAACCGTTTTATGACTGCAGTAAATTCGATTAAAGATGAAGGCATTGATCCGGGAATATGTCATTGTGCAAACAGTGCAGCCGCAATCAGCCTGCCAAAAACACAGCTTGATATGGTTCGCCCAGGCATTATTGTTTACGGATACTACCCTGATGAGATTACAAGAGAATTCCTTAAGTCAAAGGGAATTGATCTTGAACTGAAACCGGTAATGACTCTTGAAACAAGCGTATGTTCAATAAAGAAATTCCTTCCGGGAGAAAGCGTAAGTTACGGAATGACTTGGACGAGCGAAAAGGAAACAAATATTGCAATACTGCCTGTCGGTTACGGTGACGGATTTTTCAGGCATTATGCAAAAGACGGCGTTACGGTAACAATCAACGGAAAGAATTATCCGATCCGCGGAAGAATATGCATGGATCAGTGCATGGTAGACATAGGCAATGATTCAGGAATAAAGCGCTGGGATAAAGCCGTAATTTTCGGCTCAAGGGAAGACGGTGCGCTCCAGACAGCCGACAATATTGCTTCCTTAACAAAAACTATTTCATATGAAATTACAACAGCAATAGAATCACGTGTTCCAAGACTGTACGTTTATTAATTTTTTATTGATTTACTGCAGTTTTTACTGACCGCATATACATTTTTTTCCAAGCAGGAATTTCTTGACCTCTGCAACAAGATAGAATGACCCCGTTACAAGAAGCGGCATTTTTGCATTGTTTGCTTCCGTCAGGGAATTTTCAATTGCCCTCAGGTAATCACTGCAGCTTTCATGAGCAATACCTGCTTTTTCAAAAGCCTTTTCCATTCTTTCAGTATCACTTGCCTTAACTTCACCGGGTTTTGTAAGCATGATGCGTTCAAACCTGTTTTTAAACATTGTGCTTATGTCTTCAATGTCTTTGTCT
>JAZUKU010000197.1:0-21456 GCA_045643485.1 Treponema sp.
TTCCATGCAACTCCTAAAGTAAGGAGCCTGTAACTGTATGAAAGCTTGAGTGCAGAATTAATTTCCATTCTGTCATACTGCTTATAGCCAAAAAAGCCTTTTGCTGCATCAGTGTAATCTGGTTCCCAAAGACCGTTTCCAAAAGCAGTCATAAACCATGAAGCATCTGCATCTACTGTAAACGTATCTCCGACAGGCAGGCTTAAATTAAGCGAAGCGTACCAGTCACTTGTTTCACCAGGAATAAAATTGAGGTAAGAATATTTATATTTTGATTCAAGTTCAGAAAAATCAGGAAGGCTTGAAACAAGGCCACCCTTTATGCCTACATTCATGATTCTTGGCGAAAGGGATGAAAGAAGCTTTATGTCAGCAGCAACATCAAATGACGGCATGTACTGACGCTCAATTTCTGCAGGGCAATGACCGCTGTTCATAAGGAAATATGCATCTGCGTTAATCGAAAGGTATTTATTCTTAAAGCCGATGTCTGCACCTGTCTTGAATTTAGTTGACAGTTTACTGCTGTAAGAAGAGGCTTCAGGAGAAAGGACTGCATCTGTAATGAATCCGCTTTCTGTATAGGAAACATTCAGTTTAACAGCCAGTCCGTCATTTTCTGAACCGCCATAACCGAATGTAAGCAGAGGAGAAAACCTGTAAACATCAGACTTTTTTTCCTGTGTCAGCAAAGACTCTCCCTTGTTACCTGTTAATCCAGCATAACGTTCGTAATAAGAAGCATCTGAACCAAAATCAAGGAACCAGTTATTTGCAATATTCCATGTAAATATGTCATTACCGTAGATAAGGTTTCTGTTGTTGTCATAAAAATCAGGAATGAGCGACTGAAAACCTTCAGTACTTGTCGTATAGCTCAATTCTGCCTTGTTAACGAATTTTACATTTGAATTGAGTGTTGAAGACGCAGACAGTTTTGTAAAGCGTTCAAAAAATCCGTCTGCTGCATTAAAGCTGTGGTTGCCTTCCTTATTTTCAGCTGCAAAATTAATCTTAAATGGATTCACAGTGCCTGACTTGTAAACGGAAAAGTCTCCCGTATAAAAACCTTTGTAACCGGCACCGACAATTCCTTCTGCAAAAATTGTTTTGGCTGGAGATGCAGCAGCAGTTTCCTGTACGGAATCATTTTCTACAACAGAAGATGATTCCGGCAGTTCAGGCATTGCAGAAACTTCAGTATCGTTTGCGGGAAGAATCAGTTCAAAGTCTGGAACTGCATCTTCTCCTGCTGTCATCGAATCACCACTTACGACTGTAGTTACCTGTGGAAGCTGAATATTTTCTTCAGAAGAAGCTTCCTGTGCTGCAACAGCTGACGCACATAAGGCAGATACCGTTAATGCTGTATAAAGAATTATTTTTTTCATATCAGTTTCCTCCCTCAACAATATGCTGGGCAAGTTTAGTATATTCATCATCAGGGTAAAGCTGTTTCATAAGCTCGTATGATTCCCTTGTATCTCCTGTCAAACCTTCTGAATCGAATGCCTCAACAGCACCGTAAAGACAGCGGCATGCAAGGCTTGAATTGTCAGCCATTCTTGCATACTGAGCTGCAGTAAGGAATGCATCTGCTGCATTTTTATTGTCACCACTGTTTCTGTAACTTTGGGCAAGAATTACCTGGTTTGAAGCAGCATATGAACATTCAGAAGAAAGATTTTCCTTTGAAGACTGAACCGGTAAAAGTTTTGTAACAAGAGAAACTGCTTCACTCTGGTAACCGGAATTTTTCCATAGCATTGAAGCAAGTTCTGTTCCTTCGATACGGCCCTTTCTTGAAGTAAGGCCGCCCTTGTTTTCAAATGAAGTACGTTTTTTTACGATGCGTTCATCTTCTCCGGAAGCAAGCTGCTTTAACATTGTATACTGCTTGAGTATGCCTTCCTGTTCAGACTGTTCAGGAAATTCTGCAAGAATGTTTTCTGCAAGACGAAGTGCTTCGTTGTATTCACCACCGTCAGAATAAAGCTGCATTAAATTTTTCTTTGCACTGTAAACATAAGAGCTCTTTGGAAGCGTATTGATTAAAGAAAGGTAAAGGATTATTGCCCTTTCCGAATTGCTTAACAACGAACAGCAGTCTGCTTCATAAAAATAAGATGCATCTATAAAGCTGCCCTTTGGAAACTGTCGTCTGTATTCTTCAAAGCGGTTTATTGCTTCTGCATAATTCTTTGCTGAATAGAAAAGTTCTCCCCTTCTGTATGCAGCATCGTCAGCAAGAGGATGACTCTTGAACTTGACGGAAACTGTCTTGTAAAGTTCATCGCTTTCTTCAATTTTCTTCTGCTTTGCAAGTATTACTGCTTTTTCAAAACGGCACTGCACTGCAAAGTCTGATGAAAGAAGCGTATACGGTTCAAGAACAGCAAGAGCTTTTTCATACTTACCTGCATCAGAATAAATACCTGAACACAAAAGAACACTCTGCTGTTCCTGAAGCTTGTTTTTAGAAACCTTGACTGCTTTTTCCACCTGGGAAGCCGCATCATCAAACTTACCGGCTTCAAGAGCTGCATTAGCACAAGTCATGCATGCATTCCATACATATTCGTCAGCAGGATATTTCTTTATGAAAGTGTTAAGCGTATTGTATGCTTCTATTGATTTGCCAAGACGGTACTGTGAATAACCGCCGTAGAATAAAGTATCTGCTTCGAGAGGTTCATTTTTGGAAGCAATTACTTTTTTAAAATACATTTCTGCAGAAACCCAGTCCTTTCTGTTAAAGCATGCAACTGCCATAATATACCAGCCTTCTGCATTCTGAACACGTAAAGCTGTCTTGCCGGCAGCAGCATAATTCTTCTGCAGCAAAAGGACCTTTGCATAATCAAGGATTTCCTTTTCCTTAAGAAGATTAAGTTCATCCATTGCCCTGAGTATTTTTTCTGCCTGATCAATTGAATGATTCTTTGCAAGAACGACTGCCTTTAACACAAGCGCATCGTGATAAATCTCTTTCTGCTCAGTGTCCGTTATTCCGCCTGCAGTAAAACTGCTGAGCAAAGGAACTGCATTCTTTGAATCACCGGTTTTGTAAAGAGCAAGCGCATACCAGTATCTGTATTCATCATTGAAAGCCTTTGACTGCTGAGGAACAAGAAGCGCATGTTTTTTAACAAGGTTCCATTTTTCTGCAAGTCCATATGCCCTCATGTAAGCAAGCATGTAATCAGGATAATATATGTCTTCTTCCGTTAAGTTGTCAGCCTGAGAATATTCATCCAGGAAAGAAATACTCTGTGACGAAGAATTGACGTTATTCTTTTTGAGTGCAATCTGAGCCTTGTACAAACCGGAAAGCAGCCTGTTCTCCCGGGAAGCATTTGACAAAGCATTATCTAAATAACCTTCAGCTTCTTCCCACTTACCGTTGTTGTAGGATTCCACTCCAAGACGTATCCAGAATTCTGCAACAAGTTCAGGATAGTCTTTTAAAACAGTCTGTGCTTTTGAAAGAATTTCCTGAGGAGTTTCACTTACCTGAACGGAATGTTCATTTGCATTTACATAGGCCTTCTGCAAAGCAGCTGCTGCAAGTTCCTGCTTCTTTCCGTCAAGAACTTCATTGTAGCAGGAAGCTGCTTCTGAATATTTTCCAAGTGCTGCATAAGCGTCACCTGCATAAAGCGAAACATAACAATAAACAGGTTCAACAGATTCAGCATTGCCCGAAGCCTTTAATGACCTGATGCTTTCGTAAAGACTGACTGTATCTTCAAACCGTTTAAGTGAATCATTTGCCTTAACAAGCATCTTCAGCGAATCGTTGTATTCATTTGCTGAATATTTTTTTCCGTTTGCAATTACATACGCAGCTGTAATCCGGATCTGTTCTGTTTTTCCAAGAGCTTCATTTGCTTTTGCCGCAAAATAAACTGACTTGTAAAAACAGTTCTGCGTTTCTGCATCAGTAAATCTTCCTTCGTTAAAAAGACTGGAAGAACGGGCAAAACATTCTGCTGACTGAACATATTCCTTTAATGAATAACAGCTTCTTCCCTTCCAGTAATTTATGCAGACAAGAGTCTGATTGTCTTTTGAATTAAGTTCTGCTGCCCTTTCAAGAACAGTTTGTGCTTCTTCAAATCTTCCAAGCTTAAAAAGACTTTCACCTTTATAAGCAAAAGCTTTTCCGTTAAGCGGTGAATCCGGATATTCTTTTTCGAGCTTTTCACAATATTCTATAACTGCAGGATAAGAACCGCTTGTACATGCTGAATTGATTTCGGTGAACAGTTCAGTTTCTGTTTCTGCCCATGACATGCATGCACAGACAATTGCAATTCCTGCTGCTGACAAAAATTTTCTTCTACTCAAAAAAATCACTCCCTGATACAGAAAGATAATACTACACACATGTGTATTATACATTCTTATACCAATGTCCTATATATAAAACAAATATGAGTATGCAATAGTTTCATAGTTTGTGGAATTATTCTGCAGGATATGCAGCTCCTTTAGGAAAGAAGGATTCTTCTGATTTAACCCTTACTAAATGTACAAAGGAATTTGCGTACTTTGCGCAGAATGTTTCAAGAGACATTTCCTTTCCGTTTTCAAATACGTAACAGCCGAACCGTCCTGTGTCATCAAAGAAAGGAAAAAGAACTGCACAGTCATTGAATACCATTTCATCTGCGGCGATTGTTGACTGCTGTCTTATTGCAGCAAGATAAAAATACTGCGGTTCCGTAATGCCCAGTACATAAAGCAGACTCTTTAATTTTTTTGCTGAATAGCCTGTGTCCTTCAAATAGCCTGCTGAATTTACGAGCTGACCGTTTATTATTTCTGCGGCAAACGGTTCAACCTTAACGTCTACGTTTCCGTCTTCCCATGAATATTCGCGTGTAGAACGTGCACTCAATGCTTCTGCTGCAAGATTACGCGTCCAGTCAAGTGAGAATGAAAGGTTCCACTTCTGCGAAAGAATGCCGCTTTTGCCAAGTGAACTGTATGTTACTGTCTGCCGTTCGAGGTCAGCAATTTTTGTATTCTTTCCTGTATTTGGTACAGTTACGCCGTCGATTACCCACTTAACAAAACCCTGACTGCTCAGCATAAGGCGTTCTTCTTTTTTATCAGACTCTTTTTCGTCACTGATTCTTTTTACTGTAAGCGGCTCGTTTGTTATGAATGAATAAAGTTCATTTTTTTCGTTATAGCATGCTTCTTCTACGTAATCGATTTTTGGAAGAAGTTCACGGATTACTGCTACCATCTGAAGAGAATCAAGATACTGTCCCGGAATGACGTGTACTTTTTCCCACGGAAGGATTTTCTGCGTAACGTTGTACAGATTCTGGAAAGTCATTGTGTAGAACTGTTCAAAAGGAATTCCAACTGGAACTGAACGTGCTGCGTATGAGCCGAATACGATAAGGTCTGCAAAAGTTTTTGATTCATCAGGACGCAGCTGGATGTATACTTCTGCATCAGGATTAAAGTACCACAGTATGCGCAAAGGCTTGCCGTTTGTCTTGTTGCGGTAAAGGATAAAGCTTCCCGGAGCACCAACAGGATATACTTCCATAAGCTTTTTTTCACGCTTTGTTTCAGTAACAACTTCTACATTTAAAAAAGACTGCGGTGAAACGATTACTGAAAATTCATCCATGCCTTCTTCCAGACGAAGCTGAAATACCTGACCGTCTGCATTTTCGCGTATTTCTACAGCCTTTGACCTTATTTCCGAAAAAGGTGCAGTAAGCCATGAAGACTTTACGTTTTTTCTTATTGAAGTTGAATCCGGTATTCCAAATGAATTGTATTCAGCAAAAAGAGGACTGGCTAAAGTACAAAAAACAAGTGCAGCCAAAACTGCTGATAATTTTTTACCAGAAAGAATTTTTCTTTTCAAAATCCAATCCTCCGTCTTCAAAATGAATTTACGCCGGCAGCTTTTGTTACCGGCATAACATTATTTATTATACATCATTCTGCCGGATCTGTATCTACTAAACCCGTACTTCCTTCTGCAAGACGGATTTCAGGTTCTACAGTCTTACCGTCCGGTGTATGAATCATACCGTCTTTTTCTTCATCAGGATGCTGGCCTGCTGGAGCATTTGAAAGAAGAAGCTTGAGGCGGTTAAGCTGGTTTACTTCACTTGAACCCGGATCGTAGTCGATTGCAGAAATGTTTGCACCTGGATAGCGGCGGCGCAATTCCTTAATCATACCCTTGCCTGTTACGTGGTTTGGAAGACATGCGAACGGCTGAACACATGCAATGCTTGGAACACCGCTCTTGATAAGCTCAACCATTTCTGCTGTAAGGAACCAGCCTTCACCCATCATATTGCCAAGCTGAACGATATCGTCTACACCCTGCATCATTTTGTAAATTGATTCAGGAGCTGTAAATCTGTGGCTCTTGTTAAGATATTTCTTCATCTTGCTGCGGTAAAGTTCAAGGAACCATACGAATGCCCTTGCCTTGCGAGCGCCAGACTTAGGGAAAGCAAGTGTCTTGTTTCTTGTAATTCCGTCTGAGAATGAATAGAAGAAGAAGTCTGCCAAATCCGGCATTACACATTCAGCACCTTCTTTTTCAATTGTTTCTACAATCTGATTGTTTGCAGTCGGGTGGAACTTAACGAGGATTTCACCTACTACACCGACACGCGGTTTCTTTATTGGAAGAAGCGGAAGTTCATCAAATTCCTTGATCATCTGCTTCAACAGCTTGTGGTAACCTGCAAGCGATAGATGTGCAAGCTGCTGTTCTGCCTTACCGTTCCACTTTTCGTACAAAGCATTTGCACTTCCCGGAATTGCTTCGTAAGGACGTACCCTGTAAAGACAGCGCATCAATACGTCGCCAATCATTACAGCCATAAGCATTCTGTGTAAAAGAGGAAGCGTAATCTTAAAGCCAGGATTCTTTTCAAAGCCCTGTGCACTTAACGAAAGAACAGGAACCTGAGAAAGACCGGCATCGTTTAACGCACGACGGATAAAGCCAATGTAGTTTGTTGCCCGACAGCCGCCGCCAGTCTGCGTAATGATTAAGCTTGTGTGGTTAACGTCATACTTTCCACTTTCAAGAGCTGCAATCATCTGTCCCGTAACAAGAATTGACGGATAGCATGCATCATTGTTTACATACTGAAGTCCAGTGTCTACAGCTTTTGGATCAACTGCATCAAGAATTACAAAGTTGTAGCCTGAATAGTTGAATGACTGTTTCAACAGCCTGAAGTGAATTGGACTCATCTGCGGACCAATGATTGTATGTGTATGCTTCATTTCCTTAGTAAATACCTGACGCTGATATGAAGCCGGTTTGATTATGACTTTACGCTGATGTCTTTCCCTTTCCTTAACAGCAGCAATAAGACTGCGGATACGGATTCTTACTGCACCTAAGTTAGAACCTTCATCAATCTTGATAAGTGTATACATACGTGACTTAGCGCGCATGATTTCGTCAACCTGGTCAGCTGTAACTGCATCAAGACCGCAGCCAAAAGAAGTAAGCTGAACGAGTTCAAGGTTAGGCATTCCGTTAACAAAACTTGCTGCACGATAAAGCCTGTTGTGGTAAGTCCACTGGTCAATGATGCGCAGAGGACGTTCGATTGTTCCAAGATGAGCAATGCTGTCTTCTGTAAATACTGCAAGTCCAAGACCGTGAATCATTTCAGGAATACCGTGGTTGATTTCCGGATCAAGGTGATAAGGGCGACCTGCAAGAACAATACCGTTTGCACCCTTGCGGATTATTTCTTCAAGGGCATCTTCACCGGCCTGCTGAATTTCCTTGCGGAACTTAGCCTGTTCTTTCCATGCAGCATCAACAGCCTTGTTGAGTTTTGCACGAGGTATATCAAAGTGCTTGCTTAATTCTTCATAAAGCCTTTCTGCAAGACCGTTCTTGTCGTAGATAGGAAGGAACGGATTCATAAACAGAATTGAATCATCCTGACGCAAAGCTTCTACGTTGTTGCGCAGAACTTCAGGATAGCTTGTTACGATAGGACAATTGTAGTGATTGCCTGCACCAGGATCTTCCTGCTGTTCGTATGGAGCACACGGATAGAATATAAACTTAACGCCAGCCTGCAAAAGACTTTCTACATGACCGTGTGAAATCTTTCCAGGATAACATACTGATTCAGAAGGAATTGTTTCAAGACCTTTTTCGTAAACGGAACGGCTTGAAGGAGGAGACAAGTGTACGCGGAAACCAAGTTCAGTAAACAGAGTAAACCAAAGCGGATAGTTTTCGTACATGTTGAGTACACGAGGAATACCTACTTCGCCAAACGGAGCATCTTCTGCCTTTAACGGAATGTAGTGAGCAAAAAGCCTCTTGTATTTCCAGTCAAACAGGTTAGGCAAATCCTTGTTTTCATCACCGTCAACCTTTGTGTTTGCCTTGTTGCTTGAGTCAACAACCTTAGCTGTTTCGCCAAGTTCAGCGCCTCTTTCGCAGCGGTTGCCCGTAATGAATTTACGTACTTCGCGGTCAGAAGCTTTATCTTCGCCGTCCGTACTGAATGTATTGATTGTAAGAAGACAGTTGTTTGAACATTTGCCGCATCTTCTTAATTCAAGTTCTACCTTAAATGATTCAAGCTGTTCGAGTGTTGCAATTTTACTTGTAACGTATTTTGGAACAGAAGGATCTTCACCTGGTTTTGGTGCAATCAAGTCTTCCCACTGATCGTGAGCAATCAATGCTGCACCGTAAGCACCCATAAGGCCCGCTACATCAGGACGGAATACCTTAACGCCTGCAATTTTTTCGAAAGCACGGAGAACTGCATCGTTGTTGAAAGTACCACCCTGTACTACAACCTTAGTACCAATTTCACTTGCCTTGCGCAATTTGATTACCTTGAACAAGGCATTCTTGATTACGGAATAAGAAAGACCTGCAGAAATATCTGCTACAGTTGCGCCTTCCTTCTGTGCCTGCTTAACACGGCTGTTCATGAAAACAGTACAGCGGCTTCCAAGGTCGATAGGCTTTGGAGCAAGAAGTGCTATCTTTGAGAATTCCTGAACTGACATGCCCATTGTACGAGCAAAGTTATCAAGGAAGCTTCCACATCCGGAAGAACAAGCTTCGTTAAGCTGAATTGAAGTAATTGCACCGTCTTTCATGCGGAGACACTTCATGTCCTGACCGCCAATATCCAGTAAGAATTCAACGCCCGGAACAAAGAAGTCTGCTGCACGGTAATGAGTAATTGTTTCTACTTCACCGCTGTCTACGCCAAGAGCAGCCTGGAACAATGCTTCACCGTAACCAGTACTAACTGCACGCGCAATGTAAACAGAAGCAGGCAGTTTTTTATATAAGTCCTTCAATACGCGGACAGCTAAATCTACAGGATTACCTGCGTTAACATCGTAGAATCTCCAGAGTATGCGTCCGTCCTTGTCGATTAATACAGCTTTAGTTGTAGTAGAGCCGGCATCAAGGCCAAGGAATACAGGTCCCGAAGCAGTTTCGAGCTTACCTGCAAGAGCCTTTTCCTTACTGTGGCGTTCCGTAAATTCGTCAAGTTCTTCCTGATTTTTAAACAATGGCTCAAGACGCTGAACTTCACTCAATTCAGCACCAACAAGATTCTTTAAGCCGTCACGGAATTCTTTAATTGTTGGGAATGAAGGAACGGAACCGTCTGCACTAAGGCAGTTCATTACGCGTTCTGCAGAATAAGCAGCACCAGTTGCAACAAAAAGCTGACTGTTATCAGGAACAAGAGTCTGTGCTGGAGTAAGCTTTAAAGTCTTAACAAAGCGGTCACGGAGCATGTCAAGGAAGTGAAGAGGTCCGCCAAGGAATGCAACGTTACCGCGGATAGGTTTACCGCATGCAAGGCCGCTGATTGTCTGGCTTACTACTGCCTGAAAAATGGAAGCAGCAATATCTTCACGACGTGCACCTTCGTTAATCAAAGGCTGAATGTCTGTCTTTGCAAAAACACCGCATCGTGCTGCAATAGGATAAATTGTAGTAGCACCGCGCGCAAGTTCGTTAAGACCAGAAGCATCAGTTTCAAGAAGGGCTGCCATCTGATCAATGAAAGCACCTGTACCACCGGCACAAGTACCATTCATACGCTGTTCAACACCACCCGTAAAATATGTAATCTTGGCATCTTCACCGCCAAGCTCAATAACAACATCTGTAGTAGGAATTATTTTTTTAACACTTGTAGTAGCAGCAACAACTTCCTGAATGAACGGAACATTAAGCCACTGCGAAACGGAAAGGCCTCCCGAACCAGTAACCTTAACGCTCAAAGTCTGTCCGTCTTTTGCCGGAAGAATACCTTCAAGAGTATCAAGTGCCTTGTTTACGACAGTAATGATTGTATTGCGGATATCTGCACGGTGACGCTCATAAGCGCTGTACAGAATTTCATCTTTTTCGCCAAGTGCAACAACCTTGACTGTTGTGGAACCAACATCAATACCCATGCGCACGGGCTTAATTACTTCCGTAAACTTTTTTTCTTCATTTTCCATATCTGCACCTTTTTTCAAATTTAAGCATAAATCAAGTATTTAGGCTTTAGTTTAGCAAAATTAAGGGAAATTTACAATATTACGGATTTTGTCAACAATTTTTCGGGAGTTACATGCTTTTTGGGGCAAAAAAAACGGCTGCCGTAATGAAGCATTCTTCATAAGACAACCGTTTAATTCAGAAAATTATTTCTTTTCCCCAGGGTACGCAACCTGAGTAATGCTTACCCAGTCTTCGCTCTTAACTTTTTCGATACCCTTAGGATCATCAATAGTACAGTAATACTTACCGCCTTTAATAGTTATTGTGCAGGCTGTAACTTTTGAATTCTTGCCGCGCTTAACCAAACCGGAAACAACCATTCCTTCGTACATTGGATTAACAAAATAATCCCTTGCAGCAACTGTAAGGTAAATCTGTGCCTTGCCGGAAGACGGAAGTTCAAGAAGAAGACCGTCCCTCTTGTTTTCAATACATACAGTTTCAAGGAATGATTCTACAAAAGCCTTGTCTTTTTCAACACCGGCCTTTTCCTGCTTAAGGTTGCTTACTGTATTCTGTGAAGCTTCAAGCTGGCTCCTTACATTTGCGGTTTCGTTCTTTGACTGTTCAAGAGATGATTCAAGGTCAGCAATGTTTCCCTTGTAGCCTTCAATTTCTGTGTTAAGGCCATCAATCTTTGTGTTGAGGCTTGCAATTTCGTTACGGCAGTCTGTAAGCTGAATTGACAGATCTGCAATCGTTGCCCTGCAGTTGTCTACAATTACAGAGAAGCGGTTTACTTCAGTAACAGAAGCTTTTGTAAGGACAGTACCAATATTGTATGCATACTGACTCATTGCGTTAACAAATGAAGGAATTGAGTGTTTCTGTGGAATTGCAGCTACAATCTTCTTAGCATCAGTGAAATTAGAATAGCCTTTTTCTGCATCATCAAGAGACTTCTTGTATTCAGCAGAAGCCTGAGAAGACAATTCTTTTGTAAATGAAGAAGTTGTATATGAATTGTTTCCTTCGAGGCGCTTTGCCCTTTCCAGAATAAGGTCTTTGCCCTTTATAACAGGATCAAGACCGTCAATTTCTTTTGTATACTTTTCAGTAACTTCGGTAACGGCTTTCATCTGGCGGTCCATTGCAGCTTTCTGTTCTTCTTCAATCTGTCTGCGCATTGCTTCAATTTCTTTCTGATGAGCTTCATTCATCTGTGACTTTTCAATTTCGTAAAGCTGTTTTGTTGAGTCGATGATCTGAGCCTGTTCAATTTTTGCACTGTCGTATTCAGCCAACTGTTCCTTGTACTGATCAACAAGACTCTGCTGAGTTGAAATCTTTACGTCATATTCTTCGTGAAGTGCAGTTACTTTGTTTGAGTATTCCGTTTCAATTGATGCAGTACGCTTATTGATTTCGCTCCTGCTGTCAAGATTCATTGACTTGAGTGTATGCAGGTCTGCATCGCGTTTCTGTTCTGCCTGACTGAGTTCGTATTTCAATGTAGCTTCAAGTTCACTCATTTCCTTAAGTGCTGCATCATAGGAAGCCTGTGTCTGGGAAGCAGTATCAAGAAGGTTGCGCAGGTTTAAGTCTTCAAATACATCAATGTTTACAGCAATGCTTTCATTCTGATGTTCAACATATTTGCTTACGCAGAAAGTTATAAGTACACCCACGAATATAGTTGCAAGCATAAGGAACAGAATGTAATGGCTCTTGTTGTTCTTAGTCTTTGCATATTCTGTTTCGATGTCATATGTCTTTGGAGGCTGTGCGTGTACCGGACGCATTTCTTCCGGTAAGAATAAATTTATATCCTTGCGGATCTGATCATCGCTTACTAATTCTACTGGTAAATTCATATTGCTTATTTTGTTGTCATTGTCCATATTCCATTCCATCCTTGCGGTGCTTTTTTAAGACCCATACGGTCAAGGAAAACCTGTGCCACATCAAGGCCGCATGCCTTAAAGTGAGCCCTTGCTGTTTTCCAGTCGCCACTGTAATAAGGTTCAAGACCAGCTTCGAATTCTTCAAACTTAGGCTGAAGTTCCGGAGCGCATGTATATGAATCAAACGGGAAGTAAATCTTCATTCCTTCTGTTTTGCCCTTAACCTGTACCATATCAATTTCGTAGAAGATATAGCGGTCAGTTTCCTTAAGAGCTTCGTCGCGGATATATTCGCTTACGATTACAGGCAGGTGGTAAATGCGTGTAAGTCCTTCAAGACGTGAAGCTGAATTTACACGGTCACCGATAACTGTATTCGTCATGTGTTCATCGGCACCAATGTTTCCGTAGAATACTGTACCGCCGTCAATACCAACACCAATGTCAAGAAGTACTGCTTTGTAAATCTTTTCTTCTGATTCGGTAAGAGGACGTTCCTGTTCAATAAGCCTTCTGCGTTCAAGCATTTTTTCGCGTAACTGTGCAGTAACGTTTGTAATCTGCCATGCGCTCTGAATTGCTTCGTAAGATTTTACTGTAGGTGTTTCCTTAGGGCGTTCCATTGAGCCGTATATTGCAAGAATGGCATCACCAATGATTGAACCTACGACACCATTGCATTCGTCAACGATACGGATTACTGAATTGTAATGTACGTTGAGCAAACTGATGATTTCGTTTCCTAAAGTTTCAGTTCTGTAAGTAAAGCTCTTGATGTCACTGAAGAGAATTGCGAGTTCCTTGCGCTGACCTTCAAGCTTAACGCAGCGGTCATTGTATACCTGGCGGACAACGTCTCTTGAAGCAAACTTCTGGAATATGTCGAGGTATACCTTCTGGTCAGAAGAAAGTGCATTGAAGCTTGTAGCAAGATAAGTAATGTCGTCGTTAGGTGCATCTGAAATATCAATAAGGTCAAGAGTCTGTTTTTTCTGCATGTCATAAAGGCATTTTGTAATCTTGTTTACATTTTCAAACAGCCTGTTGAACATTGTAATACCGATGTAAAGGAAGAGTACCGTAAGTACAAGAATGATTATGCCAATGATAAGCATGACGCGGTACATGTCCTTGTTTGTATCTGCACGAAGTTCAGCACGGATTATATAGCACTGCCAGTCTTCGTTGAATTTATATACACCAAAATAGTCGCCGTAAGCAGAAGAAAAATTAACGGAACCTTCCATTACCGGTTCAGGAAGATTCATCTTGTCAATTACAGTCTGAAGCGCTGTCCTGTCGTAAAAAGTTTCCCATGACTGAGTTTCATCTGCGCATGAGGCAAACACAATGTATCCGTCAGCACGAACACCAAGGGCAACACTGTGCGGCTGAGTAAAGCTTGTCTTTGCTGAATCAGAAAGTGCATTAAGTGCATCAGACCTGTTCTGTGAATAAAGGCTTATCTGATACTGGTTGCCTGCAGTTGTGTACAAATCCTTGAGCTGATTAACAAGAACAGAGTTTGTTAACTCAATTACCTGCTTCTGGGACAAACGCAAATTTATGAAATTCGTGATGGCGTTTGAAAGAAGAAGCAGACATATAAAGATTGTCACAATCTTAGCAGAAATAGGAATGATAGGGGTGTTTCCTACGTGCTGAAATAATGATTTCCTTGACATCCTCAATTTCTCCGTTTAATAAGGTATTTATAAATTTACTTTATTTTATCCTAATATTTTATATTCATTGCCTAAATTTCGCAACCTTTGTATACTTAAATTTATGGAAGAAAAAGATTCAGTACAAAAAACACAGAAAGGTAAATCTTCTTTATTAAGCAAGGGTATTTCACTTTCGATACTTACTTTCGGCTCCAGAATAATGGGGCTCATACGCGAAATTGTTAAGGCAAAGTTTCTTGGAACTTCGGTTTTAGGTGATGCTTTTGGCGTTGCTTTCCAGATTCCTAACCTTTTCAGGCGTCTTTTTGCTGAAAATTCGATTTCCGTAGCATTTATTCCTACTTTCAAGGACTATCTTGAAGACAGTGATACTCCTGAAGGCAAACAGTCTACACAGAGATTCGTCAATGCTACATTTACGCTTGTTTCTTTCCTTACTACAGTCGTTGTTGTACTGGGAATCATTGCGGCTCCGCTTATTTTACGCATTTACTATAAGGACAAGGGTTTTGAGGGAATGCAGGAAGCTGTTGTGCTTACACGCATCATGTTTCCTTACCTTATCGTCATTTCCATTGCGGCTTTGTTCCAGGGAATTCTTAACGGAATAAAGATTTTTTCTCCTTCAGGCTTTACTCCAATTCTTTTCAACGGAATTGTCATTCTTGCTACATACATTCTTGCCCCATATACGGCTAACGAAGCACGTGCCATGTCAATCGGCGTAATTACAGGCGGATGTGTTCAGGCTCTTTTCCAGCTGCCGTTTGTGCTTAAGAACAACTGGAAGGTTACGTTTACTTCGCTCAGGGAAGCTTTTTCGAATGAAGGTACGCGAAGGGTCATCCGTCTTGTAGTACCGACAATTTTCGGTATGGCATGCTACCAGCTTAACGACATTGTTTCTTCAATGCTTGCTACACGTGCAGGAGTCGGCATTTATTCTGCACTTTCATATTCACTCCGCTTACAGGAACTTATTCTTGGCATTTTTGCGGTAAGCATTGGAACTGTAATTCTTCCGGACCTTACCGGTTTTGCAAAGAAGGAACAGTGGGCTGAATTTACCGGAATGGTTACTACTTCGGTTAAACTGATTGCTGTCATTGCAATTCCTGTTACGTTCTATGCTTTCTGCATGGGCGAAAACCTTATAAGCCTTATTTTTTCGATCGGGCGCTTTGATGCAGATTCTGTTGCGCTTACTACTTCTGTTTTCCGTTACCATATTGTCGGGCTGTTCTTTATTGCGGTTAACAGGATTTTGTCGCCGGCCTTTTATGCTCAGGGTAACACAAAGCTGCCTACTCTGGCCGGCGTAATTAATTTTGCGGTTAACATTGGGGCTGCATTCGCTTTTGTCAGCGTTGGTTATTTTTCTGAATCTGCTTTTGCAAAAGGTCAGGGAATTGCGTTTGCGCTTTCAATTGCTTCTGCCGTGAATACGGTTGCACTCATTCTGTTCTTAAAGAAGACTAAGGCTTCTGATACTGCGAAAATCGTTAAGCCTGTCCTGCTCTATTCGCTTAAGATTATGATTTTTTCTGCAATTGCTGTTCTTCCTGTCGTTCTGCTCAAGGGAAAGATTGTTGCTCTTTTTGCGGGTCACAACAGGTTTATTTCTCAGGGTGGTCCTGTTCTTGTTACTGCTGTTATTTTTGCGGTTATCGGAGTTGGGCTTCTTGTTGTAACAAAAGATTCGCTTATCAAAATGATTTCCAAGAAAATCAAGAAATAAATATTCCGGAGACTTCATATGGCTGGCAAAAAAAATACTATCGGTAATCCGTCTGAAAATGACAAGCTTCTTCCCGTAACTCAGGAAACAGGAGCTGACTTTGATACAATAATCAGGAACACTGACTTAAAGTCGCTTTATAAAATGCGCTGTGAGGCTGTAGGTTATTATCTTTCTGCACACAACATTGATGCTGTTGTCATTGAAGACTGCGAAGAACGTCCTGATTCTTCAATCCGTTATCTTTCCGGTCATCCTAACAATGCGATTCTCATTATTACTGCAAAGGGTAAATCAATTCTCATTCCGTGGGATGAAAATCTTGCTGCAATATGCGCTCATGCTGACAAGGTAGTTCCTTACACAAGATACAGCCGCAACAACCTTAAGGCTGTGTCTACTGTGCTCAACACTATCCAGACTGAATCAAAGGGCACTGTAGAAATTCCGCCAGTTACGCCTTACCCTCTTTTCCTGCAGTATGTTGAAGCAGTCAACAGCTGGGACATCCGCTGCCATAACGGAAGCACTCACGACTTCATTACAAACATGCGTGCTGTTAAAGATGATTACGAAATTGCGTGTACGCGCAAGGCATGTTCAATCACTTCGCACATTACCGACATTATTGAAAAGCAGCTGCGTACCGGTAAAATCAAAACTGAATCTGATGTTGCATTGTTAATAGAAAAACTTCTTCGTGATGAAGGATGCGAACGCACTGGCTTTGATACACTTGCTGCCGGTCCTTCAAGAAGTTACGCGATTCATGCTTTTCCTGGTTACACTGGCGGTCTGTGGGGAACAAACGGTCTTTCCATTTTGGATTACGGTGTTGTCTACAACGGTTACACAAGCGACGTTACTTTAACGATTGCAAAGGGCTCACTTTCTTCCGAACAGAAAAAGCTTCTTACTCTTGTGCAGACTGCAGCTTGTACATGTCTTCCGCTTTACAAATCAGGCTCATCAATTCTTGCGGCTCACACTAAGGCTGAACAGATTTTTGCTAAAGAAAAGAAATCAATGCCGCATGGTCTTGGTCACGGAATTGGTCTTGATATACACGAGTATCCTTTTGTTGCAAAAAAGGCAGAAGCAGATGAGTTATTCCGTCCAGGAATGATTGTTACGCTTGAACCGGGGCTTTATGATCCGGAGCTTGGCGGTGTTCGTCTTGAAAACGATGTGCTTATCTGCGATGAAGGCAACCTTCTCTTAACAAATTCCAGAATCATTACACTGTGATTTCTTTGTAAAAAAGAAAAGCCCGTCTGTACGAACGACAATGAAGTGCACTTCATAATTCATTCGCAGACGGGCATTTTTATTTATTGAACAGCTTAACTTAATTTTGAAAGTGTCTTTGTTACTGTTCCGTCAAGTGAAGTTGAAATATCTTTGTCAGGAAGTTCACGGATTAACGAACGCATGTAAGACAATACCTGTCCGGCAAGCATTTTTTCTCCTTCCGGTTCATCAACATTTCTTTCTTCAAGTTTCCATCCCTTACGCAAAAGGTCTGCTGTTGCAAGAAGTCCCGGCTTACCTTCGAGTCGTGCAATGATGTAATCGATAAGCAGATATGCCTTGCTTGATATGAATTCATTTTTCTTTTCTTCAGGAAGATAATCACTTAACGAACGGAGTTTCTTCATCATTTCTACAGTCGGGCTGTATTTTTCTTCCATGCTTCTGTCTTTAAGTTCGTCAATAATTTTTGTAAATTCTTCTGACTTAACGGATTCATGATATTTATTTTCTTCGGTAAACTGTAGCTCAGGTTCCATTGGTTCAGGTTCCACAATTTCTTCAGTAACTGTTTCTTCTGTAAGTTCTTCTGGTATTTCTTCGATAACTTCTTCTGCGGCTTCGATTTCTTCTGTACCTTCGGCTTCATCTACAGTTTCAACTTCTTCTACAGTTTCTGAGTCTTCGGCTTCTTCTGGTATTTCTTCTGCAGGAGTTTCTTCTACCGGGAGAACATCTTCCAATTCCTCTGTCTGTTCTTCTTCAGAAGATTCTTCATCAAGGTTTTCTTCTGTTTCCTCGGCTACTGTTTCTTCTTCGAAATCAATTGGCTTTTCGTCTTCAATATCATCGAGTCCTTCATCAATCGGAAGGTCTTCATCAGCAAGTTCTTCCTTATCTTCTTCTTTCTCTTCTAATTCTTCTGCATCTTCAGCCGGTTCAGTTTCTTCGAGTTCTTCATCTTCAAGTTGAGCTTCTTCCATCATTTCTTCTTCAATGACAGGAGCATCTTCAAGTTCTTCTTCGATGAGTTCTTCTTCCGGAACTTCAGGCTCTTCTTCTATCATTTCCTCTTCTACTGGTTCTTCGAGAGGTTCAAGTTCTTCCGGTATTTCTTCCAGTTCATCTTCTACTGGTTCAATTTCAAATTCACCTTCAAGTTCTTCCGGTTCATCAAATTCTTCGACCTGTTCTTCAACTTCTTCTTCAAGTGCCTCAGGTTCTTCAAGTGTCATTTCTTCCGGAGCATCTTCTTCATATTCTATTGATTCATCTTCAAATTCAGGTTCTTCTTCAGGAAGCTGTTCATCATAAGGTTCTTCTTCCATTGGAACACTTTCAAAATCATCAAAGAATGATTCTTCTTCATCGTCGTCAAATTCTTCTAATTCCGGTTCAGGTTCAGGTACATACTGAGGAGGCTCCTGTTCTTCAGGACTATCGTCGAATACGTTGTCGAATGCTGAATCATCAACTGCAGCTTCATCATCAAAGTCTTCCGGTAGATATTCAGCTTCAACTTCTTCTTCAGTTCCTGTTGAAGAAGCACCTCTTCTTGTATTAAACGGATTGCTTTCAGGATAATTACCGGCAGTTTCAATAGGATCATCATCAGGCAGAAGGTCATCGAAAGAAACATCCTTTGATGATTCACCTTCATCCAAAAGATCATTGTCATTATCAAGAGCTTCCGGAGAAAGTGCGCCTTTAGCAGGAGGCTCATCTTCTTCCAGTTCGTCGAATGAAAAATCATCATCGTTGTCTTCTTCGTCATCTTCTTCAACAAGAACTGGTGCTATATCTTCTTCCGGAGTAAAGTCTTCATCCTTTGCATCCATTGGGACTTCTTCTTCATTTTCTTCAGGAATAAAGTCTTCATTAGGATTTGGTTCCGGCATATTGGCTGCCTGCAGCAACAGTTTTCCGTTGACTCTTTCTACAGACTGTTTGTAGAGGACATTATAATCATCACATTCAACAGCTTTCTTAAAGTAATCAAGTGATTCGTAAAGTTTTTCCTGCTTTTCATAAATCATAGCAAGAATAGCAAAACCTTCTGCATCATCAAGAATACTGTCTGTATATTTACGTGCATATTTTTCTGCTCTGGTTTCATTTTCAATCTGAATGTATCTTTGTGCTGCATCAAGATAATGTGCCATAAAGCCAGGGTCGATTGATTCTATCTTCTTAAAACAACCAAGTGCTTTTCCTTCATCTTTCCGGCAAATGTAATACTGCAGAAGAAGAGCAAGTGTCTGAACATCAGATTCATCCATATCCCACACCTGCTTGATTTTTTTACTTGCGGCATTATATTTTTCTGCTGTAAGAAGAACGTGTGAAAACTGCTTGAGCATTGAAGGTTCCTGCGGATCAACATTTTCAAGGCTCTTCATTACACGGATACTTTCTATGATTTTTCCTGTTTTTTCATAAACATCTGCAAGTCCGGAAAGAGCACGTTTATTCTTAGGATCTATTTCAAGAGCTTTATTATATTCATCTTCAGCATCATCAAGTCTTCCGCACTTACAGTAAACACGTCCCATCTTTTCGTGCATGTCAGCATTCTTTGGATTAAGACGAAGGCATGATTCAATAAGGTCACCGGCTGCCTTTACGCTGTTATACTTAAGAAGCAGGTCTGTATAACCGTCAATTGCTTCGAGCCAGCCCGGTTTGCTGCGGAGGGCAAAATCATATTCCATGAATGTTTCATCTATCTTGCCTGTCTTTTCGTAAGCCTTTGCAAGATTAAGGTGAAGAATAGGATGGTTAGGGTCAATCTTTAATCCGCGCTTGAAGGAATTAACTGCTTTTTCATATTCGCCTGTCTGTGTGTAGATTACACCAAGGTGATTGAAAGCAAGTACGTCGTTTGGATTTTCATCAACTACTGTACTGAAGCACTGGATTGCTTCCTTGTTTTTTCCAAGAAGCTTATATGTAAATCCAAGGTTGTAGTAAATCTGAATATTGTTTTCGTCAACAAGAAGTGCCTGTGTAAGCATTTCGATACTTTCGTTATAACGGTTCAATCTTCTGAAAATTGCACCAAGGCTGTTCAATGCATTTACGTTTTTTGGTTCAAGGCGTACGACTTCTTTGTAAAGAGGAAGGGCCCTGTCATCTTCACCGCTCTTAACGTAAAGGCTTCCAAGTTCGTTAAGAAGCTGAACGTTTTCCGGGTCGTTACGCAAAAGGCCTCTGTAAATTCTTGTTGCTGTAGGAAAGTCTCTTGAAAGAACTGCAGCCTGAGCTCTCTTCAATAATGTTGTGTTCTGCATTACGTTTTCAGCCATATTTTTACCTCTTTACCGGGCGTGCATATACTTCGTTCGAAAGCATGCCCTGGATTGAACTGTCTATTCTTGAATATGATGCTATTGCAAAATAGTAAATTTTTCCGTTTGTCAAACCGGTAAGCGTTATGTGGTTTGTATTGCCTGCGTTAACAGGAGAACTTCCCTGTACAGCAACCCTTCCAAGATATTCGCCTGGACGCTCACCGTAGTAAACAAAATAACCGCCTGTTGAATCATCAACTGAATAGCTCCACGAAAGATTTACCTGTCCGTCTCCAGCAACTGCCTGTACTGTAAACGGAGGAAGCGGAAGTGGTGCTTCCTTAAAGTGAAGTTTTATTTCCGTAACGGAAGGGCTTCTTGAGCCTTCGCCGTCTGTAAGCAAATCTGCTGCTACCTGAAAATACAATCCGTTAACACCGTTGATTTTTTCACCCGGCTCAACTGGTATCCATTCAGGATAATTTTCGTCCCAGTTAAAGAAATTGTCTCCGCTTCTTACATAAAACAAAACGGATGTCTGTTCAGGAATAGAGCTTATTGCTTCGAGTGAAGTTAAAGATGCTCCTGTTGAAACAAGAACAGGCATTGTTTCGAAACGGCCGCCTTCTGATTTGTATTTGTCACGCGTTAATCCTTCTGAAGAAAAATCAATTGCCTGACGTTCAATCCTGAAGTCATCAATGCTTCCCGTAAACTGAGGGCATATGTCTATTTCTGCTGTAACGCCAAACTGCAGATTGTAAATTGAACCACCGCGTTCCTTTCCGTTAGTCGTTACGTATGTGAGTGCTTCAAGCTGACCGTCAATTCTGTATTCAAGAAGTCCGTTTTCGTCATCGTAAACAATTGCGTGATGACACCATTCTTCCGGTATTATTGAGCGGTAACTTATAAGGCTTACTTCGCCATTGTTTTCCGTATATCCGCTGAAGAGGTTTTTGAAATTCCATTTAAGGTGATTGTTAAAGAAGCTTGCAGTAATCATCTGGTAAAGTGCATAACCGCTGATTGTTCTTGAAGACATCCATGAAAAGACAATTTCTCCGTTTTCTGCAAT
>JAZUKU010000198.1:0-4186 GCA_045643485.1 Treponema sp.
CTTCTGCGGTTGGTGCTACGGCTGGCGGTATTGCAAACAGTGCGGCGGTTGGCGCAACAGCTGGTGGTATTGCAAACAGCGTGTCTGTTGGTGCAACAATTGAGGGTATTGCAAATAGTACGGCGGTTGGCGTAACAACGGGTGTTTTGACTTCACCGCCAGGGGGTGGCGGCGATCTTTTTCTGTTCTGCATACTGTATGCTGTCGCTTCAACTGTTCTTCCGTACATTCTTTATACTGCGGGCCTGACAAATGTTGAAAACGGAAAAGCTTCTGTAATGGCATTCAGTGAACCGCTTACTGCAACGCTTATAGGCATTTTTGTTTACTCAGAAATTCCCGGAGCATTTACTGTTGGCGGAATTATACTGATGCTTGTGGCTCTTGTTCTGCTGAATATTAATTTCTCTAAAAAACAAAAAGCGTAACTGCCTTTTGAACAGCTACGCTTTTTGTTTGCAGACTAAATTGTCAGCTTATGCAAATTGTTTTGTATACAGATTGTAGTAAGCTCCCTTGCGTTCCATCAATTCTTTTGGCGAACCGCTTTCAATAATTTGTCCGTCATCAATAACAAATATTCTGTCTGCATTCTGAATTGTGGAAAGACGGTGTGCTATTACAAAAGAAGTGCGTCCCTTAAGCAAAGCCGCAATTCCTGCCTGAACAAGAAGCTCCGTCTTAGTATCGATGCTGCTTGTTGCTTCATCAAGAATTAATATTCTTGGCAAAGAAATCATTGTTCGCGCAAACGCAATCAACTGACGCTGACCGTTGGAAATTTCCCCGCCGCGTGCAGTAAGAGGTGTATCGTAACCTTTTTCCAGTTTGCAGATAAAGTCATCCGCATGAACTGCTTTTGCTGCAGCAATAATTTCTTCGTCAGTAGCGTCAAGCTTACCGTAAGCAATGTTTTCTTTAATCGTTCCGCTGAAGATGTAATTATCCTGAGTCATAATGCCCATCTGCTTGCGTAAACTGTCGAGTGTTACCGATTTAATTTCCTTACCGTCAATCAGTATGCTTCCACCCTGAATGTCGTAGAATCTGCTCAAGAGATTTACGATTGTAGATTTACCGGCACCAGTCGGGCCAACAAGCGCAATTGTTTCGCCTGCCTTTACGCTGAAGTCAACATTCTTGAGGATAGGAACATTTTCTTCGTAGCTAAAGTTAACATTCCTGAATTCAACATCACCTTTAATCGAAGGCATTTCCTGTGCATCAGGAGCATCCTTAACATCTGCCTGTCTGTCAATGATTTCGAAAATACGTTCAGCACCAGTCGAAGCATTTACAAACTGATTGTAGAAGTTGCTCAAGTTCATGATTGGCTGCCAGAACATTCCGACATAAGAACCGAAAGCAACATATGTTCCGATCGAAACGTTGTCAATTCCAAGTACCTTGATTCCTACAAGATAAAGGCACATTGTTCCAACGCTCCAGCACAAGTCAATCCACGAACCAAAACCGTCGCACCATCTTACCGCACGAATGAATTCCTTACGGTCATCCCAAACAAGTTCCTGGAAAGTTTTATCAGTTTCCTTTTCAGCACGGAAGCTCTGAATTATTTTTATGCCTGACAGATCTTCGTTTATAAAAGCATTTACGTTTGAAGATTTCTGTCGCTTAGCCTTCCAGTGTTTTTCTGCCTTAATCGAAATAAGGAATACGCCAAAAATCAAAAACGGCAGTGAGCATAAAGCCGCAAGAGCAAGACGCCAGTTCTTTACAAACATAATTACCATAACCGCAATTACAGTTACAAGATTTGGAATTAAAGTCGTAACTGCATTTTCAATTACATCACGCAAAGAATTTGTGTCACCAATTATGCGCGCAAGAATTTTTCCGGAAGGTCTGCTGTCAAAGAAAGCAAGATCAAGTGACTGAATGTGGTCATACAGTTCCTGACGCAGCTCCTGAATTACCTTGTTGCTCGTCTTGGCCATAATTATCATTCTTAATTTGATTGCAAGAACCGCAATAATGTTTACAATGGCTCCAACAATTACAATCCTCAGTAAGCCAGGAATGTTTCCCTTAAGAATGTATCTGTCTATTGCACGCTCGTTTAAAAGCGGATTGATTAAATCTACACAAGTTCCAACTGCCATAAGCAGAAAGATTAAACTTATGCGGCCTTTGTATTTAAATAAGTATGCAAACAGACGGGGCATTGTAGAAAATTTGCTTTTCTTAACCTGCTGTTCATCTACTTTGTAACTGTTCATTTTTTTCCTTTCCTCTGTTATTCAAACACTTTGTTTCACGAACCGCCCGGCACCTGTTAGCACAAGCAGTTCGTGTTAACAATCAATGCTGCGAATCGTAAGTTTCCTTATACAATCCGTTAAGTGCAAGCAGCTCATCGTGAGTACCGCATTCCGCAATACATCCGTTTTCAAGAACAATAATCTTGTCTGCCTTTCGTACAGAACTGATTCGGTGACCAATAATAATTTTCGTCATACCGTGAAGGTCTGCAAGAACATCCTGTATCTCCTGCTCAGTTTCAGTATCAAGTGCAGAAGTTGAATCGTCCAGAACAAGCACAGGTGTTTTTCGCGAAAGTGCACGTGCAATCGTAATGCGCTGTTTCTGACCGCCGCTTAATCCAACACCGCGTTCACCAATTACAGTGTTTTCCTTTTCTTCCATCGTATCAACGAATTCAGAACTGCGTGACTGTTCAAGAGCACTGCGTACTTCTGCAGTAGTAAGACTGTCTCTTGCGCCAAGCTTAATGTTACCGTCAATCGTGTCGCTGAACAAAAAGATGTCCTGCATTACACAAGCAATTGATTTTCTTAAAACAGGAAGCGGCAGTTCACGAATATCAATGCCATCTAATCTGATAACACCTTCCGTAGAATCATACATTCTCTTAAGAAGATTTATGATGGTTGTTTTACCGGAACCTGTTGCGCCCATTATTCCCAAAGTCTGACCAGCCTTAATGTCAAAGCTTACATCTTTAAGAATAGCCCTGTCGCCGGAACTGTAGCTTACGTGTTCAAAGCTTATGTCACCGGAAATATCCATTGCGTTGAACAAAGAATCAGCAAGCCTTGAATCATGTTCATCAAGTTCAGCACTTGCTTTTGCAAACGCAGAATCATCTTTGATTGCAGGAGTCTCTGCATATATTTTGTTGATTCTCGTAACAGATGCTTTTGCAGAGCTCAATCCGTTAACAAGCCATCCAAGCATTTCCATTGGCCATACAATACCGCCAACGTAACTGATGAAAGCCATAAGTTCACCAATAGAAATTTTTGCTCCACCTGCAAGAGGATTACCCTTCATTACAAAAAAGCCGCCTATAAGCAGAGAAATAACAGAAAGCAGCCTCGTTATAATCTGAATGATTGGATTGAACTTAATAAAGACCCGCGAAAGGTCAATGTTAAGTTCATAATATTTTTGATTATGCTTGTGGAATTTCATAATCTCATATCTTTCTCTTGTAAAAGCCTTAACTGTTCTTACGCCCGCAAGATTTTCTGCAGCCGTATTGTTAAGCTCAGAATTTTCCTGCTCAAGTTCACCAAAAAGAACATCAAGCTTTTTTTCCATTCCAATTGCAATAAAAGCAGCACCAATCATACCAAGTGTAGGAATGATAGAAAGGTACCAGTTTATTCTGTACATAAAGAACATTGAAGAAATAACACGGATAACAACTTCAACAATAAGAATACCCATGAAAGCTGCAATGTCCCAGATGCGGTCAACATCATCTTTAACACGACTCATCAATTCACCGCTGTTTATGCCGTCAAAAAAGTTGGCAGACAGACTCTGAATTTTCTGAAAAAGATTTATGCGGACTTCACAAGCAATCTTACTTCCGCACCAGTCACAAATGAATTCCTTGGCATACTGAAAAATACAACGGCCAACGCCTATGCCAAGAATGCCCAAAAGTAAAAGTGACAAAACATCCATGTTATGAGCAACAAGTACGTCATCAACAATATGCTGAACAATAAGAGGAGCAGCCATATCAAGTAATGTACTAAGGGTGATTGCCACTACTGCAAGAAAATACAGGAAGATGTATTTCTTGACGTAAGAAAATAAATTTAATTTGTTTTCCATAAAGCTCAAATAAAATCAGTTATAAATAAACAAAAACAAAATTGTTTAAACCTGTTACTGTAATTGTTACGCGAGG
>JAZUKU010000199.1:0-4366 GCA_045643485.1 Treponema sp.
AGTGTGAATAATGCTGTAGAAATTAATGTTACGCCAACCCATCCCCAGCAGTAGAAACTGTGCAGAAGGCTCATTGTAGCTTCTTTGTTTTCGAAAGGACATGCTTCTACAATGGGACTGCAAAGAACTTCAATTAAGCCTGAACCTATTGCGTATAGAATTACGCTTATTATTATTCCCGTAAATGCTGAAGAAAATAATTCCGGTAAGAATGCAAGGCTGATTAATCCTGCAGAAGAAGAAGCTAGAGTTCCTACAATGCTCACACGGTAACCGATTTTATCTACGAACTTAGCACAGAATATATCTACCACAAGCTGTGTAAAGAAAAAGACTGCCGGTATAAGTGCAATCTGTCCGAGCGGTATTGAATAATCATTGTGGAATTTTAAAAACAAAAGGGGCGCAAAGTTAGCTGCAATGGCCTGCGTAATGAATCCAAGGTAACATGCAGTAAGTGTTTTTTTATAGTTCTTAGACGGAACTGAATTTTCTTCATTCATACACATAATATTACATGTATGAATGAAAAAAGCAATTTGTGTTAAGAAGTTTTTTTAACAGCCGATTTCTTCGTGTTTAGTGCGCATTGCAAGAATGCAGTCCTGAATTATTTCGTTAAGCTCAACGCCCATCATTTCTGCACCTTTGCGGATAACATCACGACTGCAGCCTGCAGCAAATGCCTTGTCCTTGAATTTTTTGGTAACTGATTTAAGTTCCATGTCCATTACGCTTTTTGAAGGACGTGCCATTGCGCATGCAAAAATTAATCCGGTAAGTTCATCTACTGTGAAAAGAACTTTTTCCATTTTGTGAACAGGTTCAACGTCATTGCAGATTCCAAAACCGTGAGACTGTACTGCATGAATTATGTCGTCTGTAATTTCAGGATAATTTGCTTTTTCTGAATTGAAAATGTTTACGCATTCGATACAATGTGATTCCGGCTTAACTTCAAAATCTATGTCGTGAAGAATGCCTACGCTTTCCCAGTAGTCTGCATCTTCGCCGTATTTTTCTGCAAAGTATTTCATTGCTACACCTACTGTCTTGCAGTGGCGCAAAAGTGTTTCGCCCTTAACGTATTTTGTAAGAAGTTCGTATGCTGTTTCCGGTTTCATTGTATTGTTCCTCCAATTATTGTTTTGCTGAACTGTGACTGTCTGCAGAACTGTCGCTGTCCTCGAAATTAAATAGTTACTGTATTCACTTTAACTTTAACATTCTTAACAAAATAATCAAGATTGAAAACGTATTCCGACTCAAGATATTCTGCTGGATAGTTAAGCTGAACTTTTTGCGGTTTGCCTGTTGCGGTTCTGCGTGCAAATGCTCCGTTGTAGCGGATGATGTCTGAAACGACTTTTGTAAAACGGTCTGCGTGTTTTGCTTTGCAAAGTCCTGTAATGAATTCAAGCTGCATCTTTTCAATTTCAAGCTGCGTTAAATTACAGCATTCCTTTTGCGAAAGATTCTGTTGTTCGTAGAATGAATCAAGGAATTCACAGGCACGCATTTTGAGCGTATGAAGTATTATGTTGAACCACGGAACTGCGCATCCTTCGTTGTAGAAAATGCTGCATGCCTTGGCAAGACGTTCTGCATGTTTAAGCTCTTCTGCAGAAAATTTGTCTGTATGCAGAATGTGGTAAGGCGGCTGCTGTTCGTAAGTAAGGTTCAGCTGTTGTGCGCGTTCAAACAAATCTGTTCCGGGTAAAACTGAAAGGCAGAAGATTTCCAGATTGTTAGGGTAAAGTGATACTGCAAACTCAATGCCTTCCTTAAAGCTTTTGAATGTTTCGCCTGGAAGTCCGTAGATTAAATCGAAACCGAATGTAACTCCTGCGTTGTTCAGGATGCCTATGTTTCGCACAAACTGCTTTCTGTTGAACGGTCTGTTTACAAGCTTAAGTACTTCTTCATTTGCGCTCTGAAGTCCTATCTGTAAAGCACACGGAATTTTTGTAAACGCTTTTGCCATCTGGCTGTCGATGAATTCTGCGCGTGCTTCAAAATAGTAGAATGTTTCCGGAGTCTTTTTTGCAATGAGGTTGAGTATTTTTAATGCACGTTCCTTGTTTGCGTTATACGTTGGGTCTAAGACAAATACCTGCGGAATTTTTTTCCTGGCAAATAAATCTAGTTCTGCTTCGATGCGCTCCATTGGGAACTGGCGTACTTTCTTTTCGCCTTTTGATTCGTAACAGTATGAGCATTTGAAAGGACAGCCGCGTGCAAGTTCCCACAATGCGCCTTCATATAAAGCAGGATCAAGTGTGCTGTCGAGGTAAGGTGATGTCAGTCCTGTGAGTTCTGTGTCAGCCCCTTGTTTGTTAACAGAATCCGTTTCTGCAGCTGCGGGAGCGAATGTATTTTTGTAAATAACTTTTGATTCAATTTTTTCACCGCTTAATATTCTGCTTACGAGCGGCGGAACAGAAGTTTCTCCTTCACCACAAACAATGTAATCGAAATCAGAAAAGCTGTCCGGGTTTGCGGTAACTTCCGGGCCTCCTGCAATACAGGTAATTCCTTTTGCACGGAGTATGCGCGCAGTCTGTTCAAGAATTATCCTGTTCCAAACAAATACGGAAAAACATACGATTGATTCCGCGCATTCTTCAGTTTGCAAAGATTCGCTGGTTTGTAAAGAAGCGCCTGTCTGCAAACTGTCGCCCTGTCTGCACGAACCGTAAATCTGTTGGGCAATATATTCCGCTGCTTCCTGTTCAGACGTGCTGTGTTTTGCAAACTCTTCATCTTCTTTACAAAATGGTTTTAGCGTAACAGTACAAGACCTTTTCGTAAGCGGATTATTTTTTATTGCCGAAGCAATGCATGCTGCTCCAAGAGGAAGTGCCTGCGGTGAGCGTTCAATTAAAAGTGTAGTGCAGATTACGTTAGCGGTTTTCATTATTCTGCCGGAGTGTCAGGAATTTCTGTAATTACGTTTGAATAATTTGTCTTGGCACTTACGCCGTTAAGCTTTCCGATTTTTCCGGTAAGCGCATTGATAACAGTTTCTGGAGCATCAATTGCTACGCTTATGAGGTTAACGTTTTTTTCGCGGTAAGGAATACCCATTCTGCCAATTACATACTGTCTGTATGAAGTCAAAATCTGATTCAGTGTCTCGATGGAAGAAGAGTCTTCAACGATTATGGAAATTACTGCAATGCGTGTTTTCATAAATGCCTCTGGTTAATGAATAATTTATTATATCATTAAAGTGTGTTTTCGTAATTACAGAAATGCACTTCGTCTGTCATGTTGTGGTGAAGGTGAAGTCCGTTGCCCATACACTTTGACCACTGTCTGCATTTTGCGCATTTGTGTTTCTTTGCCCAGCTTCTGTCCCTCATGTTAAGGAATTTGTTGTTCCATATGTCCATGAAGTTTTCGCTGTAGATGTTGCCCTGAATGAAATCTTTTCCGCGCACACTTAAGCATGCACTTACCGAACCGTCGCACATTACTGAACCAACATTGATTCCGGCTCTGCAGAAAAAGAAGAAGTCCCTTACTTTAAGTTCGTATCTGCCAAGATATCCTTCGCATGAATAATTCAAATGAATCCTGTCACCGTAATTTTTTCTTGTGTCAGCAATAAAGTCCATAAGCTGCTTGTACTCATCTGAATTAAGTGCAAGTTCATTTTTGTTCGTACCGCCGCGTCCTTCCGGAAAGATTGAAAATATGCGCCACATTGGTACTTCGTTTGCAATAAGGAAATCACGCAGCTCTGGTAACATCGAGAGATTGTTTTTGTTTGCGCATGTAATTACGTCAAACACAAGTCTGTATTTTATTGCTTTCTGAACGGAAACTGCCATTCGTATTGCGTTTACTACTGTCCTGAATGAACTGCTGTTCTGCCTCAGATGATTGTGTTCCTGTTCCAAACCGTCAATGCTAAAACTTATTGAACTTAATCCTGCATTCAGTAAAGAAGAAAAACGGTCCGGTGTAAGTGCAAGTGCGTTTGTTACAATGCCCCAGCGGTAACCTCTTGCGCAAATTTCCTTTCCTGCTTTTTCAATGTCTTTCCTTAACAGAGGTTCGCCGCCTGTTATGCAGACTGTTAAATCTGTTATTCCGTTTTCCTTAATATTGTCCAGGACTTTTACAAAATCTTCTACGGGCATGTCCTTTACGTCTGACTGTTTCGTGCAGTCACTTCCGCAGTGAAGACAGTTTAAATTGCAGCGTAATGTTGTTTCCCAGAAAAGGTAATTGAGTCTGTGTTTTTTAATTGCTGAATTTCTGTATGCTTTAAAAAGTAAATAACGTAAGCCCATTGTTATTCTTCGTCAGGCTGATCTTTGTCTTGGGAATCTTCAACTTCCAATTTAATATCGCCAAG
>JAZUKU010000200.1:0-6300 GCA_045643485.1 Treponema sp.
GCGTGCAAAAGAACGTCTCCGTCAGAATGAGCTTCTTCACCTTTAGCAGAAGGTATTTCAATTCCGCCAAGAACAAACTTTCTTCCTTCTACAAGACGATGCAGGTCTGTACCAAAGCCGGTTCGAATATTCATTAAAGCACCCTCCCTTAAATCAGCAAGGTCTTCCCTATATGTAATTTTTTTGTTGCAGACATCGCCTTCTACAATATGTACTTTCTTACCGCCGGTAATTTCCGGAAAGCAGTCCCATATTTCAGTGTCATCCGTAAATTCTTTTGGCGCAAGACGTGCCTTTTTGTGGCATTCAATCAAAGGCTTTAACAGAAAGCCCTGTGGTGTCTGTACAGCCTTTAATTCACTGCGGACAAGATGACGGTTTATTGTTCCGTCTGCACAGATTTCCTTCTGTGTATCTACAACAGAAACTGCCGGTACCGAAGCACCGTATTCCCTGACGGCATTGATTGTGTCAGTTACGATTTTTGCTGTTACAAAAGGACGTGCTGCATCGTGTACAAGAACTACTGCATCATCCCCGTAACCGCTGCAGTTTTTGGAAAGACATTCAAGGCCGTTGTAAACAGACTGCTGTCTTGTAGCGCCACCCTGAGTAAACAGAAGCTTTGTTCCGTCAAGAAGTTCCTTTATTTTACCGTCAGCAAAAAGAGCATTGCGGGCATCTTCTTCACCGCCGGAAGGAACTGTTACGACTACTGCATCAAAATGTGCTGTATTTAAAAAAACAGAGGCGGCTGTTGAAAGAACAGTTCCGCCTTGCAAAGAAATATATTCTTTTTTGGAACCGGTTCCCATTCTGCTGGAAGAACCGGCCGCCGTAAGTACGAGATAAAGCTGAGTCTGAGCAGAATCAGTTTGATTCAATCTCATTCATCTCCATCATCGTCATCTTCATCATCTGAAGCATCATTTTCGTCTTCATCATCAACGTCGTCTTCATCGTCTTCGTCATCATCATCGTCACGACTCTTACCACGTCTCATTTCGCTGAATTCTTCGTCATCATCTTCATCGTCATCAAGAAGGGCATTCTTCTTTTCTGTCTTTGAAGCAAGGGATTCAAGTTTTGCATGAAGCATCTGTTCAACTTCTTTTTCACTTATGCCCATAGCTTCGGCAATTTCGTCTTCAAGAAGTTTTTTTGCATTGTCATAAAGTTTGCGTTCAAGGATAGGAAGTTCCTTAACCTTAGAACGGTGATATAAACAGCGTACGATAGTTGCAATATCTTTGATTGTTCCGCTTTTCAACAATTCAAGATTCATCTGGTAGCGAAGTTTCCAGTCTGAAGTTGGAGCTTCAAATGCTTCTCCAATAAGGTTCAGAGCTTTTTTAGCTTCGTCAGCAGAAACAATGGCACGGATTCCCAATTCCTTTGCTTTTGAAACCGGCACCATAACAATCATGTCTGAAACTTCAAGGTAAATCTTGTAATAATAAACGTTTTCTCCCTTGAATTCTTTCTTGAAGATTTCAGTAATTTTACCAACACCCTGACTTGGGTATACGATTTTCTGATTCTTTGTAAATTCAGTCTTTGGATTAGCCATATGCTATATTATACCACAAAAAATAGTTGTATTCAATCAAACACCTATTTCAAGAATAAGCTCAACTTCTGATTCCGTAAGTTTTACAGCCTTGGCAATCTGCTGAACAGTCCAGTTCTGTCTCTTAAGAGAAACTACGGTTTCCCTTATTTTCGGCGTAATTCCAGACTGTTTGCCTGATGTCTTCTTTGCAGCAGCAGCTTCATTTGTAGCAATTGTCTGCAAGTCACGGAGTTTTTCGTCTGCATTCTTTGAAAGGCGCTGTAATCTTTCTTCAGTATTGTTTATTCCTTCTTTTGAGGCATTTACCTTGCTTATGCGGATGTCTGCTTCGTCAATGAGTGCCTGTAAAGAAGAAAGCTTGTCTACTGCATCATTGATTCTTCCGCTGTTCTTAAGGAGACTGTCTACGTTGTTCTGAACGTCAGCAATTTCTTTTGGAAGAGAAACTACCTGTCTTGCACATTCGGAAAGTCTTGATTCAAGAACCTTGAGGTTTTCAAATGACTTGTCTACATCTGTTGCTACACGGTCAATAAGAACGCCCTTCTTTTCAATCCTGTCGTAACGGCTTGAAATGTCTGCAAGAGTTTCCTGGAAGTTCCTTACTGTTACCTGAACGTTTGTCAAATCGTCTGTCGTAGAGCGCAGTTCAATAATTTTTTCATTGATTGTGTTGCTCATTGCAATAAGGCGGTTGAAATTCTGCTCAAGTCCGTCAATGTGGCCTTTTTCCTGTGTAAAGTGATTAAGCTTCTGGGTAACTTCATCATTGAGTTTTTCCATAATCTTAAACTGCTTTGCAATATCGTTTACCTTATCCTGATAAGCATTTGTCTTTGAAAGTTCTTCCTTGAGGTCTTCGATTGAAACATCAAGTGTCTTCTTAAGCTGGTCTGCTTTTTCAAATACGTTTGTCTGTGAAACAAAGCGTGCTATGCTCTTGTTGATTTCGTCAATCTTAAGCTGCATGTCGTTTGTATCATCATTGAAGCGGTCAATAATCTGACGGTACTGCTTTCTTCCGGCTTCTGAAGTTTCCTTAAGTTCTTTCTTAAGTTCCTTGATTTCCTTTTCAGTCTGTTCAGTTTCCTTATCGATATTTTTCTGAACTTCATCAGTCATGTTTGAATACATCTGCTGCAGTCCGTTTATAACTTCATTTGACTTTACTTCGTAACTGCTTATTGCATCCTGTGCACTCATTGTCAAAGACCTGATTTCTTCGGCAAGCTTTTCGCGTGCTTCTGTAGTCTTTACATCAAGATCTTCGATTGACTGGGAATTCTTTGCAGCAACTGAATCAAGCTGTTCTTCAAACTGTCTGTTTGTTTCATCGTACTGCTGGTTAATGCGCTTCTTCCATGTATTGAATTCCTGGATAGCAGCATCAATTGTTGCAGTATTTGTTTCCTGCTTACCGTCCATTTCCTGCTTGAATTCTTCAATTCTGCTTGTAAACTCACGCTCACTGCGTTCAAGCTGTTCAGTTACGCGTGCATTGTAATTTTCAGTTTCCTGCTTTAAGAATGAGTCTGCCTGTTCTGTAGTTACCTTAAGTTCTTCGCGGTACTGTTCAATAAACTGCTGAAGATTCTGGCTTACTGTGTTAATCTGATTCTGAACTGAAGCCTGTACCTGTGAAATTGACTGGGCAAAGCTTTCTTCCTGTTCTTCTGTCTTAGACTGAACTTCAAGAAGGCGCTTCTTCAACTCGTCACTGTATTTAACTTCCATATCACGGCGGATCTGTTCATATTCTGTGCTGAATACTTCGATCTGACTGTCAAACTTGTTCTTCCATGCGTTAAGTTCATCACTTATTGCACTTTCACGTTTCTGTAAGTCTACTGCAAAGTCATCTTCAAAAACCTTAAGCTTGGCACTTACGTCACCGTATGCCTTCTGCTTTAATTCTTCAAGATTGCTTTCGAGTGTATCAAGCTGAAGCTGTAATTCATCAGAATTGCGTTTGATTGACTTTTCAAAATCTTCCTGCTGTCTTATCTGACTTGAAGAGAACTTTTCAAAATCAGTTACTACACGGCTTTCAGCAATTTCCATAAGCTTGCGCAGGCTTGATTCGAGCTTGTCTACATCACCGCCGGCATTGCTCAATTTGCTCAAGCGGTATTCAATATCCTTCTTGTAAGTATCAAGCTGTGTATCAAGACCGTTGAGGAATTTTGTTTCGCGGCTGTCATAATCGTCTGCAATAGCCTTCATATGTTTAGAAATATTTGTATCAAATTCGGCATACTGCTGTTCCATTTCGGAAGCAAACTGTTCAAAACTCTTTGTAAGTTTCTGTGAATCTTCTGCAAACTTTGAACTGCTGTTCTGAGAAAGGGCTATTGTTTCTTCGCAGCGGTTCTTTACGTCTTCCATTGCAACCTGTGCTTCATTTCTTGCACTTTCAATCTGAGTCTGCAGTTCTGCAATTGTTCTTGTAATTACTGACTGCATTTCGTTCATATGCTGCTGGGCATCGCTCTTGTACTTTTCAAGATTAGATGAACTTAACTGACCGAACTTTTCGTAAGCAGCAGATTCGCTCTGTTCTGCGCGTGAAATTGCATCTTCAAACAGAGCATCATATCTTGTCTTAAGAGTGTCTGCCTGTTTGTTAAGGGCATCCTGAATGTTTGCAAGCTGAAGTGAATTGTCTTTTGTCTGACCTTTAAGGACTTCTGCTGTCTTTGAAAGTTCTGTGTATGTTTCTTCAAAAGACTTTGTAATTTCTGCAACATCATCCTTTGCTTTCTGAGCAACTGTAGATGTCTGTGAAGAAATTGCTGCATTGATTTCGTCAATCTGGCCCTGAAGGTTACCGTTTATTTCATCTGCCTGGGAAGTAAGGTTTGAATTGATTTCTTCAAGCCTTGTACTCAACCTGTTTTCAAGTTCGTTGTATGTTTCGGCAAAAGAAGAATCTATTTCAGTTGAGCGGTCTTTAAATGCTTTTGTAAAAGCCTGTTCCTTCTGCGTAATTTCCTGAATGATTTTCTGTGCATTAGTCTTGTAGCTTTCTGAAGCAGCTGCATTCTTTGAATTAAGTTCTGCTATAAGTGAAGAAAGCTTTGAAGAGAACTGTCCGTCGATTGCCGAAGTCTTTTCGTTAAGCTGTGTTGAAAGTGAAGCAAAACGCTGCTTTATTGCATCATCAAGTGTCTTTGATTTTTCGTTAAGATTACCAACAAGCTGTGTAAACTTCTGCTTGTATGCATCGTCGTAGCCTTTTGTACTGTCAGCAAGAGATTTATTAAGTGAAGCAATCTTTGCGTTTACTTCAGATGCTGCGGATGCAATTTTTCCGTTATATGTTTCGGTTAGGGAATCAACCTGTGTCTTAAGGTCTGCATCAAGTTCTTCAATTTTCTGAGTATAGAGTTCATCAAGTGACTTTATTTTTTCTGTAATTGTATTTGTTACAGCAGCAGACTTCTGCCTTAATTCTACATCAAGAGCATCGTTGTGTTCCTTAACGGAAGCGTTGAATGCATCTGCTTCTGCATCGATTTTCTTCTGGACATCCTTTATCTGTGCTGCCATCTGAACGGAAAGCTGCTTTGTCGTAACGCCAAGTTCCTTCATGAATGAATCAGTACGCTTTTTTGTTTCTGCAAAAAGATTATTGAATGCTTCATTCTGAATGTCTTTTGCCTTAGCAGTTGCTTCCCTGTATGCTTCGTCAATGTCAGACTCAATTTTAGCCATTACTTCTTTCTGCTCATTGAGTGCGTTCTTTGTATCTGCACTGATTTTTGCAGCCTTCTGTTCATACTGTGTAAGAAGATCTGAGCCAAGTACCTTAAGCTGTGCTGAATTTGAATCTGCAAACTTTTTTGTAATTTCCGGAATCTTTCTGTCGATTGTATCAACAGTTTTCATCTGTGTATCAAGACGGCTGTTGAGCTTGTCTACAATACCGGCTTCATTCTTAACCTTCTGGAGGTTTTCTTCTACGGCTACAGTCATGTCCATAAGCTGCTGAACGACTGTATCGTATTCTTCAATGCGTGCACCAATCTGGTCAACTGCAGAAATCTGTTTGCCAAGAGTCTTGCTCTGTGCTTCAAATTCTTCAAACTGCTGCTGAAGGCGCTTTACTGTTGCAACGGCCTGTATCTGCTTTGATTCAAGGCCGCTTACTTTATCTGCAATTTCTTCTGCCTGACTTTTAAAATATGCATCAAATTCGCCCTGACGTTTTTCAGCATAGCGTTTGATTTTTTCCATTGAGTTTTCATTTTTATCAAGTTGTCGGATAACGAAAGTAACAGCGGCAGACAATGCTACCGAAATGGCAACGATAAGAATATACATTATTAGATCCCCACCCAAATAAATTACTTCTATTGTAGCACAATTTTCTTTAATTGACGATAGTTTTTGAAGGAAATATCAGCTTTACGGCATTTTATGTTAAACAGACGGCGCCAGAAATTCATTATGTAGGCAGTCTTCATTCCGGCATTTTTTGCACCCGTAATGTCGTATTTTATGCTGTTTCCTACATACAGGATCTCTTCAGGCTTAAGGTTAAGCTTTCTTGCGAGCATTCCAAACGGATAAACTGACGGTTTCAACATGCCGACTTCTTCGCTTCCAAGACACACGTCACACATGCTTCTTATGCCAAAGACGCGTCCCTTCTGCTCAGGCGGAAAGTCTGACAGTATGCCTATCTTTAAGCCTGCTGACTTGAATGCACATACTGTTTCGAATGC
>JAZUKU010000201.1:0-7702 GCA_045643485.1 Treponema sp.
TTGCAGACCAATTTGTCTTCCTAAGACCGCTTGGCCTCCGACTTGTCATTCCGGAAATATATTCGATGATGCATTTCTGGTAACTTTCCCATTCGTCTACGTTGAAGACTGCCTGTGTTTCGAACTTGCAGATTTTCTTGCGGTCTGGTGCTGTGCGCGAAACATAGTTGGAATATTTAACAAGCCATTCTTCAAATGTTTTGCAAAGGGTAGGGAAATATTTAAGTGCAGAATTTATGCGTCCGTTGCGTGCGTATTCCTGAGTCTTCATGAGCGTACGGTAAATGCAGCCAAGAACATCAGATGCGTATTTCTGAAATTCGACAAGACGCCAGTGTGTGTAGATGTTTGACATGTTGAAGCTTTTCAGTTCCCGGATGAATTTAAAATACTGTTCGCTGAAGCAGATGCCTTTTTCAGGTGAGCTCTGTTCACATAAGTCTACGATAAGGTCGTTGATTAATGTTGTTGTGTTTACTGCGCGGCCGCTTCTTGGAACTCCGCTTTTTGTGTCAAAGCCAAGTGTTCCTGCAACAATTTCGCGGAGCTGTCTGTAGCTTCCCATGTCGAGTATGTGGTAAGCACGTGCATCTTCTATGTCACGGCCAAGGAATGCAATTTTGTCGCTTACTTTAACAACGCATCCTTCCCATGTGTACGGTTCAAACATTCCCGGTTTTTTCATGTCGTAAAGATTTTCTGCCTTGTCGCGCGGTTTGATTCCCTGTTTATCAATTTCGCCGCAGTGACAGATTAAGCCGTCTCGTACAGCGTATGTTAAGTCAAGATTTTTTTCGGCACCGTTAGGGTCCTGGAGTGTTTCAATGTAATCTGCAAAGAAAAGACTGTTGCGCTCATGCCAGAATTTCTTTGGAGCGTTTTTTCCTTCTTTCTGAACCATTAGTGAATTGAGTATGTCTTCACCTGTATGACCGAACGGTGCGTGTCCAATGTCGTGACCTATTGCTATTGCCTGAGTAAGCTGTTCGTTAAGGCCTAAGTATTTTGCAATCGTTGTGGAAACTGATGCTACGTGGCTTACGTGTTCAATTCTTGTGCAGATGTGGTCGTTCTGTGGTGCAAAGAAAACCTGCGTCTTGTGCTTAAGGCGGCGGTATGCCATGCAGTGCAAAAGTCTTGTGTAGTCGCGTTCAAATTCTGAGCGGATTGAATTGTTGCGGTTATATAAAGTGTTTTCCCTTTTGATGCACTGTTCCCACTTTGGAGAAGCTTCATCGATTTTTTCTTTTACAAAAGCGTCTTTCATTTATAGATTACCCTGTTTTCCTTGCGTGGTGCCGGTTCCTTTAACGGAGAATTTCTATAGCCAAGTACGCAGAATCCTACTCCGCGAACAGTGTCAGGAATATTCCATTCCTTAAGAAGAGCCTTTCCTTCGTCACTGTCAAAAACTTCACGCGCACGGTGAATCCAGCAGGAGTCAATTCCCAAAGCATAAGCTGCATTCATCATGTTGCCCAAAGAAAGAGATCCGTCTTCAACCCATGTGTGTGCCTGTGTGTCAGCAAGAACAGTTACAACAACCGGTGCTCCGTAAAAAGGATCTGCCGTACTGCCAAGAACCTCTGCATTCATTCTGCTTAACTTGTCGCGCAAAGCCTTGTCTGTAACTGCAACAAAAACCGGTGCCTGTAAGCCTCTTCCGTTTGCAGCATAAAGCCCTGCCTTTAAGATTGTATCTAAATCTTCTTTAGAAATAAGTTTGTCTGAATAATCCTTGCAGCTTCTTCTGTTTATTAAAACATCGATTGTATTGTCAGCCATTTTTTTCTCCCTGGAAATAAGTCTAACTATATGGAATATAAATATTTTATTTCCAAATTAAGTTTGTGGCAATTGATTTTACTCGTATTTAAAATGGTATTTATAAAAAATTTGCGCTTTTTAAAATAATTGTTGTATACTTTAAATAGAATTAAAATATCCTTATTTAGAGGGAAAACGGAGGTAGCTTATGACAAAGTCAATTACTGCAGTAGGTTTTAGTTTTGAAAAAGATCAGAGTGATCTTATTGAAAAGAAAATCGGCCGCATTAAATATGCTGAAGATTTAATCGTAGATTTTATTCTTCGCGTGAAAGAGGACAAAAAGTTTTATTTTGATGCAACTGTAAATTTCCGCTGGGGAACAAATGCTCATGTTAACAGCGATGATTACGACTTTGCTGCCGGTCTTAACAAACTGATGGATGTTCTGGATCAGAAAATCAAGAAGGAAAAGGATAAGATTCAGGAAAAGAAGTAGTATGAAATTTTGCAGCTGAATGTATGGAGAAACTTTTCTGTAGCACGAATTGATTTGAAAACAGTAAGGCTGCTTTAGAAAATACAGATTCATTGAAATGAAAGAGACTGATGAATGTCATTTATTTGGCAGACGGATGTCTCTTTTTTTATCTGTTGTAGGAAGATTCAATGTTCATCTGCGAGCGGTATTTTGCAACTGTTCTTCTTGCAATTTTAATTCCTTTTGCTGCAAGTGCGTCACAAAGCTTCTGGTCGCTCAACTGTTTCTTGTCGTTTTTGTGTTCTTCAAGAATCTGTTGCATTGCAAAGAGTACGTTTTCTTTGCTGATGTCTGTTTGCAAAGAAGTATTCGACTGCGGAACTGGTGCCGGTTGTGCATAGTCGCCTGTTGTTTTTTCGACAGCGCTTTTCGTCTGCTCAACTGGAGCTGTTCTTTTTGCAGCTGCATTCGTAAAGAAATATTTTATTTCAAAAAGGCCCCAGTCGCACTGAATGTACTTACCGTTAGCCATTCGCGAGATAGTAGTTTCGTGTACGCCAATTTCATCTGCAATATCCTGCTGCTTGAGCGGAACAAGATTGCCCGGTCCTTTTGCAAAGAATTCATTCTGCTTTTTTACGATGTAACAGCATGCCCTCTGAATGGTGCTCTGTCTGTAGTTAAGCATTTCTATGAAATCCTGAGCCTTTTTTATGTTTGAAGAAAGCATCTTTTTTTCTTCGGAAGAAATATTGTTTTTCTGCTGGAACGATTCAAATTCCTTGTTAACGGAAAGCTGCGGCATACTGTCGTGCGAAAGACGTACGTTCCATACCCGCTTACCGCAAACAACAATTCCTTTTGCAAAGTCTTCCGTAATACCGTCTGCTTCTGCGTCAACCGGCATTAATTCAATGTGAATGTCCGGTGCAACATAATGTGTGTCTGAACTGCCAAAGTCTCTTGCTGGAAACGGATCAAGTGTCTTGATGAAATTTATTGCGTCTTCAATATTTTCTTCGTTAAAATCATCTGCTTTAGGAAAGCCTTTTGTTGATTCTGATTCGGGGAAGTTTTTGCTTTCATCAAAATAAGATTTTATCTTTTTTAAAACTTTTGACGGCTGCGGGGGTGCAAGAAACTGCATGTGTCCGTTAAGAATGAAAAGTACAATGTCACGGATGTCGTCTGGAAGTTCAGTTGAATTTTCTGCCTGAACGTAAAGGCTTTCTTCTACATCTTTTACGCAGACACCAACTGGATCGAGCGACTGAATCTTTTTTAAAATATGTGCAAGCATTTTTTCATTCTGCTGCGAATCATTTTTGTTAAGAAGTGAAACCGGTGCTAAGATGTGGCATCCTTTTTCATCAAGATTCTGAATCAGCTTTTCGCCAAGCTCTTCTTCCGACTGTTTTAGGTGAAGAAGATGAAGCTGCATTAAAAGATGTTCCTGAAGTGACTGCCGGTCATCTGCTTTTGCTTCGAGTGCTGCCTGAAAATTGTCGCTCGCTTCACGGGCTGCTGCACTTGTTGAAGAAGATGTGTGCGTAAAATCATTTGTGCGTCTTGATGAATAAGTGCCTTTCTGTCCCTGAGCAAGAGAGTCTTTTGTTATTTCGAGTGCAGGATTTTCCTGAGCTGCCTTGTATACGGCTTCGCGCAAATCAACAGACGCAAGAGAAAGCAGTTCAAGTGACTGAATCTGCTTCTGGCTCATTATCTGGAGCTGAGACTGTATCTGTGACTGCTGAAAATCAAGTGCGCCCATAAAGTTAATATAGCATATATTTTTGTTTATCGGTATACTTTGCGCTATGAAAGATTTTACAAAGTTCGGTATGCAGGTACCGGAAATTCTTTTACCTGCAAATAAAGATTTGGCTTCCTGGAGCGTTATTGCATGTGACCAGTACACACAGGATGAAGAATACTGGAAGAATGCAGAAAAAGCTGCAGAAGGTAAGCCTTCAACATTAAACATAATTCTGCCTGAAGTATATTTGTCTTCACCAGACAAGCCTGCCCGCATAGAAAAAATCCGTTCAACAATGAAAGAGTATCTTGCAGGAAACGTATTTGATTCAGCAAAAAAAGAATTTATTTATATAGAAAGAAAAACTGGTTACGGAAGAATCCGCCACGGTTTGATGACAGCAATCGATCTTGAAACATACGAATGGAAACCGTTCAGCAAGGCACTTATCCGCGCAACTGAAGCAACAATTGTTGACCGCATTCCTCCTCGCATGGAAATACGCCGCGGTGCTGCAGTTGAAAGTCCACACATTATGCTTTTAGTAAACGATCCTGACTGCGATGTTGTAGAAAAGACTGGTGAACTTGCAAAGAAAAATGCTCCTGTTTACGACGGAGACTTAATGCTTGATTCCGGCCACATTACAGGCTGGTCTGTAACAGATGAAGCTTCTGTTGATTCACTTTATGCTTCTCTTGAAAAAGTTGCTTCTGCCAACACAGACAAAGACGGTGACGTATTTATGTTTGCAGTTGGTGACGGAAACCATTCTCTTGCTACAGCAAAAGCCGTTTGGGATGAATACAAGGCAAAACTTATTGAAGAAGGTAAAGGCGAAAAAGAACTTGCTGAATGCAGTGTACGTTATGCACTTGTAGAAATCGTAAACATATACGACAGCGGTTTGACATTCGAACCAATTCACCGCGTACTGTTTAACGCAGACGTTTCAAAAATGATTTCTTGCTTAAAGGAATCTCTTGGCGGTTCATTGAGTGTTTGCAAAGATGCCGCAGAACTTGAATCAAAAGTAAAGAATTCAAAAGCATCGTTTGGTTTTGTTTACTCACAGAACGGCAGTTTAACATATGAATGCCTTGAAACTCCAATAACAGAACTTGCAGTAAGCAGACTACAGCCTGTTCTTGATAAGTTCATTGCTTTAGAAAATGAATCTGCTTCTGAAAAAATTGAAATCGATTACATTCACGGAACAGAAGAAGTGTTCAGACTTGGTGCTAAGGAAAATGCAGTTACAATTCTTCTTCCACCAATTGCAAAGGACAGCTTCTTTGGAACAATAAATTCAAACGGACCTCTTCCACGCAAAAGCTTCAGTATGGGTGAAGCAAGCGAAAAGAGATTCTATCTTGAATGCAGAAAACTTTTTGACTAAGTAATTTTTTTTACTTAAATTAATGTTGATTAAAAACAGTTTATGCATGAATAATGTTACTGATGTTCAGTGAGGTAACCGATGCGTAAATTGTTTAACGACGGATGGCTGTTTGCCAAAGTTCATTTGGAAAATAACAATGATTCTGGAAAGGAAAATGTTATTTTAAACCCAAAGGATTTTTACGGCAGGCAGCCTTCTTTATTTACACCAGTTGCTCTTCCTCACGATTATCTTATATTTGACTCATGCGGTCTTTACGAAGACAGTGTTGGCTTTTACAAAAAAACTTTTACTCTGGCAAATACTGAATGCAGAAATTACGCGCTGAATTTTGAAGGCGTATACATGAACAGCGCAGTATTCGTTAACGGACAGTTTGCAGGCGAATGGAAATACGGATACACTGCTTTTGAATTTGATATTACACCGTTTGTTAAAGACGGCGAAAATCTTGTTGAAGTAATATGCGTATACCAGAATCCAAATACGCGATGGTATTCCGGAGCAGGAATATTCCGTGATGTTGAACTGATTATTTCAAATGAAGCACGCATTGCCTGTGACGGAATATATTTTTCAGCAAAAAATACAGAAGGTTCTACAGAATGGCAGATTAAGATACAGACAGAAGTTCGCGGTAAGTACGAAGGCTGTTCCGTTAAGCATGTAATTTTTCCTTACCATGACAATACGGAAAATGCGCTTAAGCTTTACGACGAAAAACATGAAAGTGAAATCTGCAAAATAAAGCAGCCTGTTATGGGAACAGCATTTGACGGCGAAGAAAAAATACTTCTTGAAACAACAACCGCATATGTAAAGAATCCGGCATTATGGGATACGGAAGATCCGTCAGTATACAATCTGCAGACAGTAATCGTAAAAGACGGAAAGACAATTGACCGTTACGCACAGCAGGTTGGATTCCGCACGATTGAGTTTGACAGCAGCAAGGGCCTTTTTGTTAACGGAAAAAACGTAAAGATTCACGGAGTCTGCGAACATCATGACTTTGGCTCACTTGGTTCAGCATTTAATATTGTTGCACTAAAAAGAAAATTCCTTCGCCTTAAGGAAATGGGCGTCAATGCAGTAAGAACTTCTCATAATCCTCAGACAAAAGAATTTTTAAATCTTGCAGACCGAATGGGATTTCTTGTCGATGACGAATGCTTTGACATATGGGAAAAGAGCAAGACCCGTTTCGATTACTCAAATTATTTTAACGAATGGCACGAACGTGACTGTTCAAGCTGGGTTCGCAAAGACAGGAATCATCCGTGCGTAATTATGTGGAGCATTGGAAACGAAATATACGACACGCATCAGGGAAACGGTTACGAAATTACCAAAGACTTGTGCAGAATTGTGCGCCGTTGCGATCCTGAAAAAAATGCCTTTACTACAATAGGTTCCAATTACATGGAATGGAACGGCGCGCAGAAATGTGCAGAAGAAATAGATGTCGTCGGATACAACTACGGTGAACGACTTTACGAAAAACAGCACGCAGAACATCCGGAATGGTGCATCTACGGAAGCGAAACTGCAAGTACAGTACAAAGCCGCGGAGTATATCATTTTCCGCTTTCAAACAGACTGCTCACTTATCAGGACCAGCAGTGTTCTTCACTTGGTAACTGTTCGACAAACTGGGGCGCAGTTAATTCATCATGGAACATCTTTAGGGACAGGGACACACCGTTCAGCGCAGGACAGTTTATCTGGACAGGATGGGATTACATTGGAGAACCAACTCCTTACTTTTCAAAAAACTCATTCTTTGGCCAGATAGATACAGCCGGGTTTAGGAAAGATACATTTTATGTTTACAAAGCAGCATGGACTTCTTACAGAAAAGCTCCTTTTGTTCACATACTTCCTTACTGGGATTTCAATGAAGGACAGAAAATTGATGTGCGCGTTAATTCAAATGCTCCGGTTGTAGAATTATTCCAGGACGGAATTTCGCTCGGTAAAAAGAAAATCGATTTTGTTAACGGAACATCTTTTGCATGTGACTGGCAGCTGGAATATAAGCGCGGTACTTTAACAGCATGCGCCTATGATGAAGACGGAAATGAAATTGCGCGTGATGAGCAGAAATCATTTGGCGAAAGCAGGAAAATTGTTCTCGAAGTTGAAAAGGAAAGCGAAGACGGACTTTACTTTATTGATATATCTGTTGCTGACGAAAACAATATTCCTATAGCAAACGCCCGTAACAGAATGTTTATTGAAGTAACAGGAAATGCTGCTGTCGAAGGAATAGACAACGGTGACAGTACAGACTGGG
>JAZUKU010000202.1:0-2510 GCA_045643485.1 Treponema sp.
GTTCCCCTGTGCGGTGTTGCAAAAGTTGCTGCTGCGTAAATCCAGTCAGCCTTGTTTCCCGTAAAGAGTCCGCTGAGTTCTTCTTTGGGCGTACATTCAGCTTCTTCTGCAGAACCGTTTGACATAAGGTGTATGAGGAGCCTTATTGTTGTTCCGCCAAATGAGTGACCGATAAAGTTGAGTTTGTTTACGGAATCCCATTTGTCAACAAGAGGATGTCTTGAAAAATCTTTTCCGTAGCGCGGATGATTGTATTTTGCAGAATGTGCTTTTCCGTAATCAGTAACTGTTCCGGTAAGCTGTGCGTAAAGTTCGCATGCCCTGTCCCATGTGCTGCCTTTTGGTGCAACGGATGCTTCGTAACAGTCAAAGCCTTTTTTGTTAAGGTATTTTACTGTAGAGCCGTTCTTCTGTCCAAAGTAAGGGAATATATTGTTTACAAAATCATAATGTCCCCAGCCCGAAAGTCCGTGTACAAAAATGAATCTGTAGTTAGTGTTCCATTCTTTTTGCGGAATGAATTTGTCTTTCATAACAGTCTCTCTTTCAATTAAGTATTCTTCTTCAATAACATTTCAATTATACAGGAGAAAGACGTCTTGTGAAAATAAAACATGAATTTGGATAAGATTTGATTCTGTGATATACTCATTCGCATGACTTACAATGATTTATGCGGAGAAAGAGTATCTGCTTTAGGTTTTGGTGCAATGCGCCTTCCTTTACGTGAAGACAAGGCAATTGACAGCGTACAGGTTGATGAAATGATTAAATACGCCGTAGAACACGGTGTCAACTATTTTGATACGGCATGGCCTTACCACAGCGGCATGTCTGAAGTTGTTTTGAGCGAAAGCCTTCATCGTTTTCCACGCGATAAATATTTTCTTGCAGACAAATATCCTGGACATCAGATTGCAGATGAATATATTCCTTCCGAAATATTTGAAGCTCAGCTAAAAAAGTGCAGGACAAGTTATTTTGATTTTTACCTGCTGCACAATGTTTATGAAAATTCATTTGATGTTTATACAGATCCTAAGTGGAAGATAATTGATTATTTTGTTAAGCAGAAGGAAAAGGGAAGAATAAAGCATCTTGGTTTTTCAAGTCATGCCCGTCCGGAAACATTGCGCAGGTTTCTTGAATACTGCGGAGACAAAATGGAATTCTGTCAGATTCAGCTTAACTACGTTGACTGGTCTCTTCAGAATGCAAAGGAAAAAATTGAAATCCTTAACGAATACAATATTCCTGTCGTAGTAATGGAACCGTTGCGCGGAGGCCGCCTTGCCCGCCTTACTGATGAAGAATCTGCACGCCTTAAGGAAAAGCGTCCTGAAGAAAGCAATGCATCATGGTCATTCAGATGGCTTAAGAGCATACCTTCCGTAAAAGTTACGCTGAGCGGAATGTCTTCGCTTGAGCAGATGATGGATAACGTAAAGACTTATTCTAAAGGAAGAAAGCTTACTAAAGCAGAAGAAAAGATTCTTTACGAAATTGCTGACGGTATGAAGAATTCTGTTCCGTGTACGGGCTGCCGTTACTGTACTGACAAGTGTCCTAAGAAAATAGATATTCCTTTGATGATGAGGCTGTACAACGACATTAAGTTCCAGGCATCATTTACTACGGGAATGCAGTTTGACAGCATACCTGTGGAACAACAGCCGTCTTCATGTGCCGGTTGCGGTGAATGTGCAAAAATGTGTCCGCAGAAAATTGCAATTCCGGAAGTAATGAAGGATCTTGCTGAGCGTGTTTCGAAAATACCAAAGTGGGCTGACATTTGCCGCGAAAGGGCTGCTGCTTCTAGGAGATAAAATCTTTTCCTAAAGAATAGGCAAGCAGAATCTGTCCCGGATAGTAGATGAAATTATTCAGTAAAGAAAAGAATCTGTGGAGTCCAGACTCATAATGTCCGAAGCTTGCAAACTGAAGCTCAAAGTCAGACAGAAAAAATAGCAGTAAGCCAATGAACATCAGCGTTGAATAAACATTCTTTTTACAAAGATATTGTGAAGAAAGCACAACATTCAGCATAAGCACAAGAATGTAAATCATCAGCGGAATGAATAATTCTCCAAGTGAAATAAAAGGCTGGAGTTTTTCAAAAACGGCAAGTGCTGCAGTTATGAGTATTGCTGACGGTATAACATATGGTGCCGGTTTCTTTACTGCAAAAAATGCTATGAGGAAGAAAATCTGTGCTATAAAAAAAGCAGCAAAGCCCGGAACAAAAAATATTTCTATAAGAATGTCACCGATAACGGAAAATGCAAATCCCATTACGAAAATAAGTGAAAACTTTCTGTAACCAGCATTGTCTTTACCTTGTAAACCGAGAACACGTTTTCTGGAAAAATAAGCAATAAGAAAAAAAGAAGCGCTTGCTAAAAATTTAATTGAAAGAAAAACAGCCTTGCTGCAGAACAGCGAAGTAACGCTGTAAAGAATGAGAAAAATACAACACGAAACAACACCCGCTATTCTCATAACTAATAAAG
>JAZUKU010000203.1:0-16603 GCA_045643485.1 Treponema sp.
ATTCAATTACAAAACGGACTAAACCGTATCCGCCTGTGTATATTGCTGAATAAAAACCGTCAAATGGCTTTAGTTTGCGCAAAGACCACAATACAGTCCATAAGAGAATGCCTTCGAAGAAACTTTCGTAAAGCTGGCTTGGGTGGCGCGGAAGGTTAACGTATTTCTGACCTGGAACAAGTTCCATTCCAATCTGCTGTACAAAATCCTTGACCCACGGTTCGCTTAACGGGAAACGTTCTGCTGAAGGAAAAACCATTCCCCAAGGCATTGTGGTAACGCGTCCGTATAATTCGCCGTTCATAAAGTTGCCTAAGCGGCCAAATGTGTATCCAAGAGGAATTGCAAGAACCATTGCGTCTATCCACTTAAGGGCAGGCTTCTTGTGTTTGAGGCACCATAAAATCATTCCCAGAAGACCGCCAATGAATCCTCCGTGGTAAGACATTCCTGCTAAACCGGTAAAGTGTCCGTGACTGTCAAAAGGCCAGAAAATAAGCCACGGTTTTTTCCAGTACTGAGTGCGGGTGTCGTAAACAAGTGTAGAAAAAACACGTGCACCAATCAGAAGAAAAAGAATTCCCCATGTAAGAAAACTGAATAAGTCATCTTCGTTTGCAGTGTAGTCTGGTGTGTTAAGAAAGCCTTCCTTCATTACTTTTTTTAAAACAAAATATGCTGTTCCAAAAGCAAATACGTACATAAGTCCGTACCAGCGCAGAAGATTTAAAACAGGAATGTTTGGAAAAATCTGCGGATGAATCCACTTTGGAAAAACAATATATAATGGAGTAATCATAAAAAGTGCTTCCTTATTTTAGAGAATATTAAATTTTAAAACCTTGTTTTGCTGCATTAAGAAGTTTTTTCTTTAACAGATTGTTCTCGTTGCGCAGTGTTGTAATTTCGTACTGCTGTGTTCGTATTGTTTCTGCAAGTTCACCTGTTGTTAACGCACCTGTACCAATCAAGTCTTCTATGTAAGACATTTTTGCTTCAAAATCATCACTTGCTTCTTCGGCTGCAACTTCAAAAGAAGTGTCTGCTGCAGAAGTAACGTCGTAGTTTGCGTCAAACTTAACTGTTTCTGACTGAATGATTTTTTCTGCTATTCTGTAAATTGCCTGACTGATTACTGAAGCCGGTTTGTATTTAATTACAGGAAGTCTTGCGGCAAGAGCCTTGTCCTGCATTGAGTCACGGTAAACTACACCAAGATGTTCAAGGTCAACACCAAGATACTGTACGCATGAAGAACGTATTTTCTGAGCACGTGCTGTATCTTTTGGATCATCAATCATGTTGAGTATAAGACGCGGATGGAATTTTGAAAGACGGTTCCTTAAGATGCTTGTGTTTTCAGGATCAATTCTTTCGAGCTGCTCAAGAAGTTTTGGTATGTAAAGCTTTTGCAGTTGAGTTGAATCTTTCTTTAATTCTACAATATATTTGTATGCTGCTGTGTCAGGTTTAAACGTGTTGTACATCATTCTGAATACGGCGTTCTTTAAGAAGAGATAACCGTTCAGCGTAGAAGTAACAGTAGGTGCAACGACAATGATTCCCTGTGGTGAAAGAAGGAACATATCGAGTATTGTAAGATGCGTTCCTGCACCAAGGTCTAGGATTAAATAATCAGCATTTACCCTCAGGAAATTTCTGATTAAATCATTCTTCTGGGAAGCTTTTAATGATGTAAGACCCGGAAGTTCTGAATCTCCTGCAATGAAATATACGTTTTCGTATTCTGTAGGAGTAATTATGTCTGTAAACTTTGACTGACCGGTAAAGAATGTACCTATTCCTGTTTTTGGAGCTGATTGTCCAATAACAAGATGAAGGTTTGATGCGCCTAAATCTAAATCCGCAAGAAGAACTCTCTTTCCTGCCTGACCAAGTGCAATTGCTAGGTTTGCACTCAGGAGACTTTTGCCTACTCCACCCTTACCGCTGGCAACTGGGATTATCTGCATAGGATGAGTATAACATAGTTTCTGGATACTGTTAATTAGGAAAGAGCTAAATGCCAAAAAACACACCGCTCCCGCAGGAACCTGACTTGGGGGACAGGGCTTTTTTTGTGTGCTTGTATTTCATTACAAATGCGCGTAAAATGGAAGAATGATTAAAGCTCAATTCAATAAACAGAAAATCCGTACAATATTTATTTCGTTAACAATAGGCGTTTTATTTGGTGCAAATGCAGTGTTTGCAAAGCCGGCTGCTGACAGTCAGAGTGCAGAAGCGCAGAAGTCACGCCAGTATATGGAGCTTATAAACAGCATATTTGATTATGTACAAAGAAATTACGTAGATGAAACGGACGCAAGGAAGCTTTATGAAGGTGCGCTCAAGGGAATGCTCGACAGCCTTGAAGATCCGTATACAACATACCTTAACGAAAGCGACTGGAACAGCCTTAACGATACCACAGTAGGTAACTTTGGCGGAGTAGGCCTTTCAATTTCCAAACTGAACGTTTCTACACCGGAACATCCTGCTTATGTTGAAGTAGCTTCTCCAATCGAAGACACACCGGGATTTAAGGCAGGAATAAAAGCCGGAGACTTAATAATAGCAATTAACGGTGAAGATACAGCCGCAATGACAATGGATGAAGTCCTTTCACATTTACGCGGAACTGTAGGCGAGTCTGTTACAGTAACAGTAAAGCGCGGAAAGAACATGGTGTTTGACAAGGAGCTTGTGCGCGCAATCATAGAAGTACCGACAGTTAAGTACGGAATGATTGAAAAGACAGGCTACCTTAAGATAATTGAATTTACACCGAATACAGCAGAACGTGTTCAGGATGCACTTGATTCATTCAAGAAAGAAAAGTTTACTTCTTTGATAATTGACTTAAGGAACAATCCTGGCGGTTTAATAAACAGTGTTTCTGATGTAGCAGATAAATTCATTGATAACGGTCCGATTGTTTCAACAAAGAGCCGCATCGAATACGAAAACAGCGTATTTACAGCTTCTCCAAAAAAGACAACAGTTCAGAAGAACCTTCCGATAATCGTGCTCATTAACAGAGGATCTGCAAGTGCTTCAGAAATACTTTCAGGTGCATTAAAAGACAATCACCTTGCATACCTTGTTGGCGACAGAACTTACGGAAAGGGAAGTGTACAGCAGGTAATTCCTTTGCCGAACAATGACGGCTTTAAGATGACAGTTGCACGCTACTACACACCAAGCGACGTAAACATTGACAAAGTAGGCATTCCTCCGGATAGGGAAATTAAGTTTGCTGATTTGACGGAAGATGAAGAAAAAGCATTCATTGAAATGGATAAAGCAGGCGTAATTGAAAAGTACGGTGACAGTCACGAAACAATTACGGAAAAAGACATAGCTTCCTTTGCAGAAGAATTGCAGAAGACATATAACCTTGAACTGCGCCTGTTAAGAAAATTAATCCGCAATGAAGCAGAAAGAAAAACAGGTACTTCATTATATGACCTTGATTACGACATTCAGCTTGTAGAAGCACTGCGGATTTTAAAAGAAGAAGATTTTAAGACTCTCGTAGCAAATACAAAAACACTAAAGCAGCTGCAGGATGAAGCAGTTGTAGCAGAAGGCACTGAAGAAAATAAATGAGACAGTTTATAGCAGAAACGCCCCTTGATTCAAAAGGCTGTCTCAAAATCGAAGGAAAAAAATTCCACTACCTCCAGAATGTGCTTCGTGTAAAGCCAGGCGACATGATTGACGTTCGCCTGACAGACGGAACACTTCAGCCAATGACAGTAGCGTGCATTGATAAAGCCGAAAAGCAAATCACTCTGCAAACCGCAGGCTCCATTGTCGGCAGACAGAATGAATCTTCTGCAAACAACGCGGCCGCTGACGAAATAAGCGGAACCTCATCCGCATTACACGCAGCCGCTCTGCAGACAAAACCCGTAACACAAATCTATTTATTCCAGTTTGCAGCAAAACCCGCAAAAATGGAGCAGATTGTCCGCCAGGCAACAGAATGCGGTACAGCATACATAATTCCAGTAGAAGGAAAATTCAGCCAGAGCGGCTCAATTAAGTCAGCAAAAGAAGCAGCGCAAAAGTTTACAAAAGGCGGCCGCTGGGACAGAATCATCACCGAAGCAAGACAGCAGTGCGGTTCAGCAACAGACACAAAAGTTCTTCCATCTATGACAGTAGCAGAAGCAGCAGCTTTCTGGAAAAAAGAAACTGAAGGCGAAGAAAAATCGCTTGCAGTAGTGCTTTATGAGCAGACAAAAAATACAATGTTATTACATAAAGCAGCAAAAAATGCCGACAAAATAAATAAGGCAGCCATTGCTGTTGGAGCAGAAGGCGGTATTTCGCCGGAAGAAATTGAAATATTAATGGACAGCGGATTTATTCCGGTTCATTTTGAAACAAATATACTGCGTTGTGAAACTGCAGCCCTTTACGGCATTGCGGCTTTACAGACAGTACTTACGGAGCAAAATGTATGGCAAAGCAGAGAATAGAAGTACTTGGCGTACCGGTAGACATTATTTCCCCACAGAATATTGAATCTGAAATCATGGAACTTCTGGCAAAACCGGGAACAAAGCAGATTGTTTTCCTCAACATCTGGGAACTTCTTAAGGCAAGAGGCAAGAATGACTTCAGCCTTTGCGTACATAATGCAGATTTGGTAATTCCTGTTTCAAAAAGCATTATCAAGGGTGCTAAGTTCTTAAAAAAGCAGACTCCAATTATTTACAATCCGTTTGATGCAGTAATAAGCATTCTTTCTGTACTGGAAAATCATTACCGTTCGCTTTATTTGCTTGGTGGTCACAAGAAATCTGTAATGGCAGCAGAAAAGAATGTCCGCAAGACATTCCGCGGACTGCAGATTGTCGGACGCTACGTAGGATATTATCCAAAGTCTGTAGAAAATGATGTAATTCAGGCAATTTACAAAGCTTCACCTTCTTTGGTTTTAGTAAGCGATGGTATACGCGAAAAGAACTGCTGGTCATACAACAGAAGGAATCAGTTTGCTTCAAGCATCTTCCTTTATTACCATGACGCAATAGGAATATTCAGTGAACGCGTAAAGAGAATAAGCGACAAGACTTTTAAAAACGGTCACGTATTCTGGCATGAATTAATCCGTAATCCGCTTAAATTATTCTACATATTTCCATATATCCGTTATTTAATGTTATTGTTCTGGTATAGGGTAACAAAAAAGTAAGCAGTTATTATTGTCCCGGAGGAAAATATCACTTGTTTCAAACGATGAGCTTCTTCTTTCATGGCTCAGGGAAGAGACAGGTTCTTTGTTTACTGTAGCTCCTGTTTATGATTTCAGGTCGGAAGTAAAACGCTTTTCTTCACAAGACAGTGTCTGTGTTTTTCTTGACGCAGATACAATTCCAGAGCTTTATCTCAAAATACTTTACAGGCTTATGGAAGGCAATTCTGTTCCTACAGTTTTAATTTGCAGAAAAAATAATCTGTCATCATTTGTAAATAATCTGTATCCAAAATCATTGTGCGTGAATATGATTACTGACAAAGGATTTGTTCTTGCAAAACTGAACGAATATCTGAAAGACGTAAACAAATCTGAGCCGGAACAAAAAGTTTTTATCAAATATTCATTTAATCACACAAGTTCAATATCTCCTTTCCTGCATGTGAATACACCGGATAAAGAATACAGCAGTGGTCCGTTTGATATATTCTGCGGTTCTTCTCCAAAGATGAAGGAATTCAAGCGTCTTGTAACAGAAGCAGCCGGTAATGAAAATATTGTACTGCTTACAGGTGAAAGCGGAACAGGCAAATCATTTACGGCACAGTATATTCATGAACATTCAGTACGCAGTAAAAGGGAAATGCGTTACATAAATGTTGCAGACATAGTTCCTTCCCTTGCAGAAAGTGAACTTTTTGGCGTAGAAAAGGGTGCATATACGAGCGCCGTTGTTAAGTCCGGAATATTTGAAGCTGCAGAAGGAAGCACGCTATTTCTTGATGAAATAGGAGAACTGTCGTATGAACTTCAGTCAAAGCTTCTTGATGTAATTGAAACAAAAACATTTATGAAAGTAGGTTCCGTAAGCAGAAAGGCTTTTGACACAAGACTTATTTTTGCAACAAATACAGACATAAACCGTAAGATAAGCAGGAGTCAGTTCCGCAGGGATTTGTATTACAGAATTGCAGTCCTTACCATAGAAGTGCCTCCGTTACGGGAACACATGGAAGATCTTCCTCTTCTTGCAAAAAATTTTGTTACCAGAAGAATGATTACTTCGTCTGCACTCGACAAGCTCTGTTCGCATTCCTGGCCGGGTAACATTCGTGAATTAAAAAACGTGCTTTACCGCGCAGATGCATTCTGTTCCGGGGAAGAAATACGTGCCGATGACATTACTTTCTGTTAGGAATTTTCTTTTTTAAAATAACCGGCAGTCTTATTGAAAATCTTTTCTATATATTTTGCTTCACTTTCACTTAATGCAGAACGTGAAAGAAGGTTTTTCCAGAATAAAGTCATTTCATCTTTTCCTGTCTTAGAAAAGAATCCAATCTGTTCAAGATCGTCTGTAATTATGCCTGCAGTTTTATCAAGGCGCTCAAGAGTAACAGGTGTGTAACCAGTTTGCTCTTTTTTAGTTGCCCTGAAAAGATGGTAGCTCATAATCTGAACTGCATGACTTAAATTCAAAGACGGAAATTCATCGCATGAAGGAATTGTTACCCCAAGCGTACATTCCAGAAGCTCATCGTCTTCAAGACCGGTGCGTTCGTTTCCAAATACGACAGCTACTTTGCCGCCGTCACCGCTTTCCGTAATAAGTGAAGCCTGTTCAGTAAATTCTTCGGGTAACAGAAGCTTGCCCATGCGTTTCTTGCCACGTCGTCTTGTTGTACCGGCTGCCATTACACAGTCAGAAACTGCTTCTGTAATGGAAGAAAAAAAGCGTGCGTTTTCCCAGATGTTTACTGCGTGTATTGCAAGTATCCTAACCCTTTCTTCGTCAAAATCTTCTTTTTTGCCAACAATCCTTAGTGTATGCAGACCGTTGTTTGCCATGGCCCTGCAAACTGCACCAACGTTGCGGCTTTCTTCGGGGCGGTCAAGAACAATTACAATGTTATCCAGTTTCATAATGTGAACTATACAATTTTTATGCTTTTTCCGCTACAATATCCGTAAAGACAGAAAGGTATTGCTTATGGAAAAAGAAATTAACACTTTGTCAGGGAAAAAAGCACTCATTGTTGGCGGAACAGACAGAATCGGTGGCGCAATAGCATCAATGCTTGTGGAAAAAGGCGTAAGCGTAACTGTTACCGGCAGAAGCTCCGGTAAGAACAAGGACACATCATTTATCCGCTGGAGTTACGAAGAAGACGGACTTGAAGCCTTTACTAATGGCGAATTGCAAAAAACCTTGTCTGAATGCGACATCCTGTGCTGCTGCTACGGTCCTTTCCTGCAAAAGCCTGTTGACCAGATGACTGCAGACGAATGGCAGAAAATTTCTTTAGCAAATTATGCTTTACCCGGTTATTTGGCAAGTTCTGCATTAAAATATATGGTGAAGCAAAAGTGGGGCAGAATACTGCTGTTTGGAGGAACCCGTACAGATTCCGTAAGGGCCTACCATACTAACGCAGCTTATGCCGGTGCTAAAACAGGCATTTCAGTTCTGGTAAAATCTATAGCAATGGAATATTCACAGAAAGGGGTAACCTGTAACGCAATTCTTCCGGGCTTTACCAATGATCCTCCTCCAGGAGCCGCAACGGTAACTCCGCAGAAAATTGCCTCTAAAGCGTATTTTTTGCTGAATTCGGATGAGCTTAACGGCGTACTATTAAATGTAGATAACGGTTGGAGTCTTTGAATTTTTTGGAGATTTTAGCGTTTTTCGTTTGACATATACTCTATTGAAGTGTATTATTAATAGTGAATTCAAGACGAAATTTAGTACTGTAGTTTGGAATTCCAAAAAGCAGTCGGAGGATTATGGTTAATAATAATAATCTTATACCAGGCTTTAATGAAGAAAAAGATGACAGCCTGAAGATTATCCTTGAAAAAGTAGAAGGAATTAATAACTGTATTTCTATATATCTTAATGGTTATATTGATACATATAATTCCAGCTATTTCCAGAAACAGATTTCAAAAATTGTAGATGCAGGTTATGTAAACCTTATATTTAATTGTGCAGCCTTGAATTACGTTTCTTCTACAGGTATTGGATCTTTTACAGCATTTCTTAAGATGGTAAAGCCTAAGGGCGGAGATATAGTTCTTTTTGAAACACAGCCAAAAGTATATGAAGTATTCCAGCTTCTGGGATTCAGTCAGTTCTTTAACATTAAGGATTCTTTGCAGGATGCAGTAGAATTCTTTAGAAAAGGTGCTCCTGTTTCAGGCAGTATTTTCCCTAAGGTATTCAGCTGTCCGGTTTGCTCTAAAAAGCTTAAGGCTACAAGAAGCGGCCGTTTCCGCTGTTCTGAATGCAAGTCAATTCTTGCCATAGACACACAGGGTCAGGTATTTTTAGGCTAATTGGTTATATTGCAAAGAAGAAAGCTCCTTATTTGAGGGAGCTTTTTTTATTTTAAAATGATTTTACAACTGGAATACTAGTGGCTGACAAGCAGAATTTTATTTCCTGTGGAAAAGTATAGTACAAATGTGAAGAACCTGTGGATAACTTGTATATAAGTCAAAAAATCTTTAAAATATCCAAAAAATAAAGCCAAAAAATTCCATAAAAAAAAATTGAAATTCCATTGACTTGTTTATTTCTATATAATATAAAGAATTAAAACTTAAAGACAAATTTAAGGCTAAAATATGGTATTATCTAGAGTTAGAGTACTGAAAAGTAAAAAAAAGTGAATTTTAGCTAAACAGCCTGTGGATAACTTGTGTGTAAGTAGGGGATAAAGTAGCTAAATCTCTTATTTATAAAGAAATCTTTTTAATTTCCGACAATTAAAGAGGAGTAGTATTTATTCCGTCTGAGGACAATTAACTTTATTTTTAGGAATTATAGTGTTATGCTAAATGAAATGAAGGGTACCGGCATCAAGACATCATTAAGAATGATTATTGCTTTCTTTCTCATATGTACTGTAGGGACAGTTTTCTTTGCCTGCCTTTATATGATTTATTCTTCCTGCACACTTTTAATTGCAGGAGATGCATTTGATGTATTTTCCAGAGCCCTGTTTTTTGAAGGTCTGGTAAAAGCCCTGCCTGTATGCATTGCCATAAGCAGTATCCTTCTGGCTTTGTATCTTATAAGGCATCCTTCAGAAGTAGTTGTTCCGCTCATAACATACCTTATTCTTGGTTTAGCTTCATGGTTCATCCTTCTTCCGCTTACAAATACCCTTGCAGTTAAGGTAGAACGGCTGACGGGTAAAGAAAAAGAAGAAAGAATCATTTCTGAAAACTACTTCCGTAAGAATGGAGACCAGATTGTTTACATTTCTACATATAATGCAGAAGGAAATGTTGATGGTACAGTAATTGAGCTTTCTCCAGTAGAACGCGGAGTTTATTCCTTTACAGATGTTCCTCTTGCAGAGCGTACTTCTGAATTCAGTGACAGCTTAATAGAAGATACTGTTTCAGTTCCGCTTGCATGCAGTCTGTTAATCAAAGGCATTTCCGTTATGTTCAGTACAGGCCGTGATTATCTTAACAAGGGATATTTCAGCTGGATTCTGTTTGCTTCATTCGGGCTCGCAATTCTTTCAGTTATTGCCTTAAAGAGAATGTCTTCATGGCGTCTTATAAACGTATTTACGATTCTTACACTGGCTGCAATTATTTTCACATTTAATGCAGCTTATTACAGTGTGCCTCAGTTACAGAAATATACTTTTGCTGTAGACAGGTTGTTCTTAAAGTATCCGGTTATTCCTAATCCTTGTGCAGTTTTATTCAACTTAGTCATAACATTGATTCTTACAGTTTTTGGAATTATCAACGCTATTGTTAAAGCTCCTGAAAAGCCAAAAAAACAAAAGCTTCCAAAAAAGCCGCGTGTAAAAAAGGCAAAGAAAGCTAAGCCGGCAAAGTTACCTGTTGCTGACAAGAGAGGTATTCAGGCATGAAACAGATAGTAAGAGTTCTTGTTATTTATACAGTCATTGCATTTGCAATTTGTTTTGGAGTTTCTGCTTTTTACGGACACCTGCCTGTTCTTCTTGATAACGCAGCCGGTTCGTATAAATTTTTCCGCGGTTTAAAATGGTTTTTGAATATACTGCCTGCTTTGCTCGTAAGTTCTTTCCTTACCGGCGGTTCAATTCAGTGGAAGACTGGAACAGACGACAGTGAACAGAAATTTTCCAAAGCTATGGGAAAGAGGTTCAGAAATGTATTTATCTTTGCAATAATCATTTCCTGTACACTTACTCTTTCGCAGGATCTTCTTGTTCCTGCCGTTAACAGAAAAATTACAAAGTATGAAGAAAATCCCGTTCTTTTAAAGAAAGCACTTTATCTTGGCAATGAAGCATTGAAAAACAATGAGCCTCTTTTAGCATGGCAGTATGCAGAACAGGCAAATGCAATTTATCCTCATTCAGAAGAAGTTGCTTCTTTCTACAAGCGTGCAGTTGATGCAAGGGACCTTTCTACGGCAAATGTAAGAAAGAATCCTGTTGAAGTAAAGCGTGTAGAAGCTCCAATAGAAAACAAAAATAAATCTTACAAAATCCGTGAGATGGTTGAAAAAGCAGAAGACTGTATTGAAAGACGTGACTGGTTTAATGCACACTACTGGGCAACGCTTGCAGTTAATGCATGCAACGGAACAAATACAAATCTTCAGATAGCACAGGATATTGCAAATACAGCATGGAATGAACTCAGTAATCCAGTACGTTCTCTTGATGACGAAATAAATGCATTCCATGCAAGAAAGAAGGAAGGCTACACAGCTTTAATAAGAGGTGACAGTCTTCAGGCATATTATATTTTCCATGAGCTTTCTTCTTCTGCAGAACATTTTCATGACCCTGATATAGTTCAGTATCTTGCCATCGCAAAAGAGCGTGTAGAAAGCAATTACTTCTTTATTGATGAAACAGCTGATTTGGAAAAATTTGAAGACAAAAAAGAAATTTATTTTACCATTAAGCATACTGACGGTTCCTACGATTTGATTTACATAGACGGTGTTGCTAATGTAAAAGGCGTAGACGGTATGATCCGTTATCTTGATGGTCTTTCAGTAATTACTTATTCAAAATACGGTTCATTTATTTCTTCAATGAGTGTTCCTTTTGCAAAAATGATGGAAGTTTCTGTAGATTTGTTTACAGAAGAGCAATGCAATCTTCTTGGTATTTCAAAAAATGTAAAAACTGTTCCTTACATAATGCTTCAGTCTGTAGACAGGGAAACAGAAGGTCTTGTTTGCAAACCTGAATACAGTTACATTCCGTCAGAACTGCCGGCTGGTGTTGCTGTTAAGCTTGTAGATATTCTTCCGTATACACTGCAGAATAACAGCCGCAACGATATTGATGAAATTGCTCTTGAGGAAATTAATTCCTCTTACCGAGATGAAACAGCAAGTTTATTTTTACCAATGAAGTTTTCTGATTTTGATATGCTTGCTTCTGTTTCTGAAGGGCCTGAAAATATGTCTGTATTTTCACTCATCAAATTCATTAAGAATGCAAAAAATTACGGGTATGCACATGAAGTATATATGCAGTCGCTTATTTCAAAATGCATTTATCCGCTTCTTATACTTATTCTGGTTGTACTGATGGCTTCGGTTGCATGGAATTATCGTCTTGATGAAGATAAACTGTTTAAAACAAAATGGCTCTTTGTATTCCCACTGTTTACAGCAGTCATTTATGTTCTGCTTATGGTTGTTGCCTATGTAATAACTCTTGTTGATTTCTTCTTCATCAGCTGTACGGCTTCCTATGCATTACCTTTAGAATTTGGATTCTTTGTTTTGGTACTTATAGCTGTTTCAATCAACTTCCTTTCACGGAGCAGCAAATAAGTAATGGTTACTTCAATAATTGTTGCTGTAATTTTTATTGGAGCAATCGTTGCGTGTTTTATTCCAATTATCCGCAGTCTGCAGAATGAAAAGAAATTCAAAAGTGTTCTTTTAAATGACATTCCTTATGCAGAAGTTTCCAAGAGTGAACCTTTTCCGGGAGCGCTTTTTGTTTCGTCTCTTCTTGTTTACATTTACGGAACTTCAACAGACGCTGACCAGGGAATGAAGTATACGTTCAGCAAATCTTTCCGTGGTGAATGGGGAACTTACTGTCGTGCAGCAGAAGCACTTCATACGGCTCTTAACGGGGATCTTCTTGTTGAACGACTTGTTGCTGCATTAAAAAAATCTAAGGCTGATCCAAAACTTGTTTCAATGATTTTCAATGCACTTAATTCCGCAGAACTTATGTGGTCGGATAAAGATCTTGGCAAAAAACCTTCTGCCTATATGGCTGAACTTATGAACTATTCCGTAGAGAACAGCGAAGTTGCGCGTGCTTACCGTATACTTGGATTGGGAAAAAATGCTTCTCCAAATGAAGTAAAGTCAGCACACAGAAGACTTGCTGCCAAATATCATCCGGACAGACTTATTGCGGAAAAAGGTTTTGTTTCCAAAGAAGATACTGATCGTTTTAACGAAATTCAAAAAGCGTACGAGACTATTGTTAACGGTTAGTTAATTTCGACACGTTCAATGTGTGCGCCAAGAGACTGAAGCCTTTCAACTAAATTTTCATAGCCACGTTCAATCTGATAAACATTGCTTATTACGCTTTCACCGTTTGCAATCATTGCTGCGATTACCATAGCCATACCAGCCCTTACATCAGGCGAAACAAGATGGTCACCGTGAAGAACTGTCGGTCCGCTTACTACGGCTCTGTGCGGATCACAAAGCGTAATTCTGGCGCCCATGCCTATAAGCTTGTCTACAAAGAACATTCTGCTTTCGAACATTTTTTCAAAGATTAAGACTGTTCCTTCAACCTGTGTTGCTACAACAGTCATAATGCTTGTTAAATCCGGCGGAAATCCCGGCCATGGAGAATCGTCAATCTTAGGAGTCATGCCGCCTAAGTCACAGTTGATTTTCATTTCCTGATTTGGGCTTACTGTAAGCGTGTCGCCTGTAATTTTCCAAGAAATGCCAAGCTTGCTGAACGAAATGCGCAATGGCCTTAAATCGTCAGGACGAACGCCTTTGATTTTGATAGAGCCTTTTGTTGCTGCAGCAAGTCCAATGAATGAACCAATTTCCATAAAGTCAGGTCCAATCGTAAAGTCGCAGCCGTGAAGCTTTGGAACACCTGTAATTTCAAGAATGTTGCTTCCTACACCGGAAATCTTTGCGCCCATTGCGTTAAGCATGTTGCACAAATCCTGTACATGCGGTTCACTTGCAGCGTTTGTAATTTTTGTTTTGCCTTCTGCAAGAACACATGCCATAACTGCATTTTCCGTAGCTGTTACTGAAGTTTCGTCAAGGAATATGTCTGCACCAACAAGCTTTTTTGCCTTGAATTCAAATACGCCGTCTGTTGTAATTTTTGCACCCAATGCCTTTAATGCAAGAAAGTGTGTGTCTACTCTGCGGCGGCCAATTACATCTCCACCTGGAGGAGGCATTGTTACTTTACCGGCACGTGCTAAAAGCGGTCCTGCAAAAGTAATGCTTCCGCGGATTTTTTTGCTTAGCTCAGCAGGTATTTTTGTTTTTGGAGCCTTGTCAACTTTAACTTTCCAGCTGTGTGTTTCAAATTTTTCTACAGTTGCTCCAAGTGCCTTAAGAATTGAAAACATAACGCCTGTGTCTTCAATTTCCGGAATATTTCTAAGGATAACTTCTTCCTGTGTAAGTAAAGTTGCTGCAATGCATGGAAGGGCTGCATTTTTGTTGCCGCTTGCGGTGATTGTTCCTTTTATTGGGTAACCGCCCCAGATATGATATTCGTACATCAGTTGCCTCCTGACTTTTTGTTTATTTTACTCAGCCCAGATTTTTGCAAGTTCGATAAGAACTTCTGTAGCTTTTGTCATTTGCGTAAAGTTTGCCCACTCTGTCCGTGAATGATAATTATGTCCGCCTGTAAAAATATTTGGCGTAGGAATACCCATTTCAGTTAAGCGCGAACCGTCTGTTCCTCCGCGGATTGGAGGAAACACTGGTGTAATTCCTGAAGCCTTATATGCTTTGACAAGATTTTCTACAACAAGCGGATTCTTATCAAGATTGTCCTTCATGTTTACGTACTGCTGCGTGTGCGTAACCTTTGCGGTACCGCCGTATGTTGTTGCTGCAGAAAGTGCTGCAAGTTCTACAACCTTCTTGCGCTTTTCCATTCCGTCTGTAGTAAAATCGCGTAAGAAAATGCATACTGAAGCAGATTCAATTGAACCTTCAACAGACATTGGTGCGTAAAATCCCTGGTAACCGTCAGTTGTTTCCGGACGTTCTGCCGGTGGAAGATTCTGTATGAAACATGAAGCCATGCTTATTGCGTTAACCATATCCGGTCTTGCGGTGCCTGTATGTTTTGCTTTTCCTGTAAACACAATGTCGCTTTTGTATGCGTTAAAGCATTCTGTTTCAAGTTCGCCAAGCTGTCCGCCGTCCACAGTGTAGCACATCTTTGACTCAAGAAGATCAAGAGGAACTTTGTCCATTCCGTGTCCTGTTTCTTCATCCGGAGAAAATATTACTTCGATTTTACCGTGCTTTATTTTTGGATTGTTCTGAATGTAAACGAGTGCCGTCATGATTTCAGCAATACCGGCTTTATCGTCTGCACCAAGAAGTGTACTTCCGTCGCTGGTTATTATTGTGTCCTGAGCGTCTGCTGCTTCCTTTAAATATGCGTCTTTTGAAGAATCAAGAACTGCATTTTCTTTAAGAAAAATTGTTTTGCCGTCGTAATTTTTGTGGATTATAGGATTTACGTCTTTACCGCTAACTTCTTCTACAGTATCAAGGTGTGCAAGAAGACAGAAAGGCTTTTTGTTTTCATATCCTTTTGAAGCCGGAATGTATCCGTAAACATAAGAATTTTCCGTTACCTGAACTTCCTGAAATCCGTTTTCGCGCATTTCCTGAGCAACTGTGTCTGCAAAGATGCGTTCCTGTTGAGTACTTGGAATGATTCCTTCATCAGCACGTTCGCTTGAACTTGTACTGTAAATCTTTACATATTTGATGAATCTTTCCAGAAGTGAGTCAGCAAAATCATATTTCATGCATACAGTTTACATCTTTTTTACTAATAGCGCAACGAAGGGAATTTTGGTATACTCGAATAAGATTTAGTGTTTTGGAGAAAGAATGCGTTTTGTAAGTACAAGAAATGCAGAAAATTCAGTAAGCTTTAAACAGGCTCTTCTTAACCCAATGCCTGCTGACGGTGGGCTTTATGTTCCACAGAGCGCTGAAGATTTACGCCACTGGGTTTACTACACAAAAAAAGATACATCGTTCGCAAGTATTGCGGGTTCTTTAACATCTGCTTTAATCAATGAAGAATTCAGCCCAATCATCTGCGAAACAATTGCTACTCATGCATTTACTTTTGAGCCGGTATTAAAAAAGCTTGGCGAAAACATATACGTTCTTGAATTATTCCACGGTCCAACAGGAAGCCCAAAAGATTTTGGCGTTTCATATTTAACATCATGTCTTGAAACAATACTTCAGTATGATGAACAGAAATCAATTTTGCTTGATGCTACTGCCGGTGAACTTGGTGCGTGTATGGCAAGCGCAATGCGTGGAAAGCGTCTTTTAAAATCAGTGCTGCTTTGTCCAAAGGGAAAGCTTCGCGGTATGAAGGAAAGCGACTTTGTGTGGAACGGCGGAAACATTTACCCTGTGGAAATAGACGGTGATGAAAATGACTGTCACAATATTATCCGCAAAATTTTTGCAGACCGTTCGCTTGTTGAAAAATATCATCTTACTGTTGCAAATACGGCTAACATTGGCAGACTGTTACCGCAGGAATTTTATTACACATATGCATTTTCGCGTCTTAAGGAAGAACTTAATGACGAGATTTATTATGCAATGACTGCGGGTAACTACGGGAATATGGTGGCCGGTTTGTACAGCTGGCAGTATTCTCTTCCTGTTAACGGATTTGTCATTCCTTCTACTGACAATCTTCGCGTCGACAGCATGGGGCAGTGTCAGGTTCTGGACAGCGTTGTTCCGTTTGAAAAGAGGGCTGCTGTTGATCCTAGTGATCCGTCTAATCTGGAGCGGCTTGAGTCATTATTCCACAATGCGGCTCCTATGCTTAAGGAATTTGTGTTCCCGGCAAATATTACTGCTGCGGATAAGGTTGCGGCCTGCAAGGAGCTTTTTGTTAAGTACGGATATTATGCCAACGAAAGCATTTCTTCGGCTTATGCTTCTGTTCTTAAACAGCAGGATTTATTTGATGAAGGCGGTACTGCTGTTCTTTTCGCGCGCCGTTCTCCTTCACGTTCTGCTGAATTCATTAAGGCTAATATTGGCGAATCTGTTGAGCGTCCGCAGAATGTTGCTGCAGCATTTGAACCTGTTGTTTTAGACAG
>JAZUKU010000204.1:0-2042 GCA_045643485.1 Treponema sp.
AAGATTGTTCCAAACGGTTTAATGTACTTTGTGGCAACATCAACACAATTCTGCATCAAAAGACCGGCAATAATACCAAGTATCAACGCAATAAGAATTTCTGTTCCCAGTGACAGTTTAATTTTCTTTTTTTCCATAAAATACCCCTTTGAATAAATTTATAAAACTGATGTTAAATTCTAACATGAGAAGTTTAAAAAAGAAAGAAATAAAATAAGGACGCTCCCGCAGGAACCCTATGCAAGGGACGGGGCTGCCTCGTGCGGCCTCTGTAAGCAAAAAAAGCCGCAGAATGTCCCTTGCATAGGAACCCTGCTCCGCATCCTTATTTTATTCATTATTTTACAAATGATGCCCTGTTAAAAAAAATAAAAAAGTTTTATAAATTGTATTGCATTAAATGTGCGTTTTTACTTATAGTAGCGTTAATAAATAAAAAAGTGAGGGCTGCATACATGATTGACCGTAAAGAGTATGTTTCTGATTCAGACTGGAATAACTTCCTGGAATTTTCAAAAGACCTTGAAACACCAAATGTTGTAATCAACGTAAAGAAAATCAAAAAGAATTATGATGAATTAAAATCATCTTTTCCATTTGCAAAAATTTATTATGCAATCAAGTCAAATCCGGGAGAACCTGTACTTAAGCTGCTTGTAGAAAAAGGCTCAAACTTTGACATTGCAAGCCGTTACGAACTTGATAAGATACTTTCATACGGCGTTACTGCAGACAGACTTTCTTACGGAAACACAATTAAAAAATCAAAGGATGTTGCATACTTTTACGAAAAGGGCGTACGTCTTTTTGCAACAGACAGCAAGGAAGATTTAAAGAGTCTTGCAAAGAATGCACCGGGCAGCAAAGTGTATGTACGAATGCTTGTTCAGGGAACTGATACTGCAGACTGGCCGTTAAGCCGCAAGTTTGGCTGTCATCCGGATATGGCATACGACCTGCTTGTTATGGCAAAAGATTTAGGTCTTGTACCTTACGGAGTTTCATTCCATGTCGGCTCACAGCAGCGCGACATTGGTGCATGGGACGATGCAATTGCTAAAGCAAAATATTTATTTTCTTCACTCGAAGAAGAAGAAGGAATCAAGCTGCAGATGATAAACATGGGCGGCGGTTTTCCTGCACACTACACTCAGCCGGCAAACGAATTAAAGGCATACGCTTCTGAAATAACAAGATACCTTCACGACGACTTTGGTGACGAACTGCCGGAAATAATTCTTGAACCGGGACGCAGCCTTGTTGGTGACAGCGGCATTCTTACAAGCGAAGTAATTCTGGTAAGCCGCAAAAACAACACAGCTTTGCAAAGATGGGTATATCAGGATTCCGGAAAGTTCAACGGTTTGATTGAAACAATGGATGAATCAATTAAGTATCCAGTAATTTCTTCTAAAGACAAGGAAGGCGAAAAGGAAGGAGAAGTAATTCTTGCAGGCCCGACATGTGACAGTGCAGACATTATGTACGAAGATTTCAAATACAAGCTGCCAGTTTCGCTAAAAGCAGGCGACAAGCTTTACTGGCTCAGCACAGGCGCATATACTTCAACATACGCCAGCGTTGAGTTCAACGGATTTCCTCCGATAAAAACTTACTTCATGGAATAAACGCTTAACGCATTTTACCAAATGGCTTTTTCACCAGTAATTTTTTCTCCCAGCCAGCTTGCCTGATATTCAACAAAGCATGATGTATACTTAGGTTCTTCTTTTTTAATTTTCTTAAGGATCGGGTGAACAATCATTCCCCATGATGTAGAAATAATTCCTACGATTGCATAAAAAGGTCCGAGTATAAGTGACTGGAATGTATGCCCGTATTCGTGAGTACGTACGCTTGTGTAATATTCTTCGCTTGGATTTGTTGGTGTAAAGATAAACGGTCCAAGACTTAAGCCTGAATATTTGTTCTTCCACTGGGTTTCAATACAGTTGCGGTAAATGCGGTGAGGACGACGGATGTTTGCAAGAAAGAATCCGAAACCTATGATTGTCTGGCCTAAGCCCCATGTAAACTGAACT
>JAZUKU010000205.1:0-7150 GCA_045643485.1 Treponema sp.
AAAATGAAGTATATTATCCGCATGAGTGAAACAAAACGTACAGTAAATGAAGATACACTGGAAAAACTCCTGTATCTTTCAAGACTTTCTCCGGAAAGCACAGACATGGCAACCTTGAAAAAACAGGTTGATGATATCGTAGGATATTTTGACATCCTTTCAAAATATGATGACAGCGAAAATCCATATGACGCATATCCTACAACAGAAGCAGACAAACTTCGCGAAGATGAAGTTGTTCCTGGTCTCGAAATGACAGACGTTAAGAAAGTAACGGAATACTTTATGGACGGCTACTTCCAGGTACCAAAGGTTCTTGGGGAGGGCGCATAATGTACTTTACAATCAAAGAAACAGTAGAAGCCTTAAAGAGCGGAGCAGTAACTTCTGCAAAACTCGTACAGGAATCAATAGATACATTCGAAAAAGACAAGAATTCAGAACTGCCGTTAAATGCATTCCTTGAAATTTACGACAACGTTCTTGATCTTGCAAAAAAAGCAGACGAAGAAATTGAAGCAGCAAGAAAAGCAGGCGGTTCCGCATTAGATGAACTGTTTGCAAAAAAGCCACTGCTCGGACTTCCGTTTGCAAACAAAGACAACATCAGTGTCCGCGGAAAACGCCTTACATGTTCAAGCAAGATTCTCTTAGGCTACGTAGCACCATATAACGCAACTGTAATCAACAGACTTACAGAAGCTGGTGCAATTCCACTTGGACGCTGCAATCAGGATGAATTTGCAATGGGTTCTTCAACAGAATATTCTGTTTACGGACCAACAAGAAATCCAATCAACAGGGAATATGTTTCGGGCGGTTCTTCAGGCGGTTCAACAGCTGCCGTTGCTGCAAACCAGGCATTGTTCGGTCTTGGAACAGAAACTGGAGGTTCAGTACGTTTACCTGCCAGCTACTGCGGTATTTACGGACTCAAGCCAACATACGGTGCATTAAGCCGCTGGGGTGTTGTTGCTTACGGTTCTTCATTAGACCAGATCGGTATTCTTGGCCACACACCACAGGACATTGCGCTTCCATTCTCTCTGGCAACAGGCGTTGACATGTACGATGACACTTCAGCAGACATGCCTGACCGCGACGGAATGAAAAACCTTACAGCTTTAACAGACGAACAGTTTGCTTCACTCAAAATTGCTGTTCCAAAGCAGTTCCTCGAAAGTAAGGGTCTTTCTGCAGACGTAGCAAAAGTATTTGAAGAAACAAGAGCATGGTTCGAAAAGAAAGGTGCTAAGATTGACGTAATTGACCTTCCGATTCTTGATGCATCAATTGCTTCTTATTACGTAATTGCCCTTTCAGAAGCAGCTTCCAACCTGAGCCGCTTTGACGGTATCCGTTACGGACGCCGCGTTGACAACTCAAAAGGCTATGACCAGCTTTACGTTGACACAAGAAGTGAAGGCTTTGGACCTGAAGTTAAGAGACGTATCATAATCGGTAACTATGTTCTTTCTGAACAGTTCTCCGGCGACACATACAAAAAAGGCATGTCAGTTCGTGCCAGAATCCAGAGGGAAGTTGCAGCTGTATTTGACAGTTACGACCTTATCCTTTGTCCTACATGTCCTACACCAGCATTTAAGCTTGGACAGAAAGTAGATGATCCTCTTGAAATGTATTTGAGCGACCTGTTTACAACTTTCGTAAACCTTGCACGCATTCCTTCATTAAACGTTCCTTGCGGAAATGCTTCTGACGGAATGCCAGTAGGAATCCAGTTTGCAGGAAAGATGTTCAGCGAATACAAGATTCTTCAGATTGCACAGAACTGGGAAAACGATCATCCGTTCTGCGGCGTACCTGTTAAGGAGACAAAGTAATGGCTATAGAAAAAACAGAAATCGTAATCGGTTGCGAAATCCATACACAGTTAATTACAAAGACAAAGGCATTCTGTGCCTGCGAAAACAGATACGGCGGTATGCCGAACACTCGCGTTTGTCCTGTATGTTTAGGCTTACCTGGAGCAATGCCTCGCGTAAGCAAAGGTTATGTTGAACTTGGTGCTGTTGCAGGAATCGCATTGAACTGTGACATTGCACAGTATACAAAATTTGACCGCAAGCATTACTTCTATCCTGACTTGACTAAAGGCTATCAGATTACACAGTACGACCTTCCGCTTTGTACAGACGGATACGTTGACCTGCCTATGGCTAAATATCCAAAGGACCAGCAGAAGGGCGGAGAAAAATTCCGTGACAAGAACTTCAAGGGTGAAGACTGTATCATTGAAGACGGAAAATACCGCCGCGTTCGTGTAGAAAGAATTCATCTTGAAGAAGACGTAGGTAAGTCACTCCACTTGCCTGGAAGCCATTCATACATTGACTACAACCGTTCAGGCACACCATTGATTGAAATCGTAACAAAGCCTGATATGACTTCTCCGGAAGAAGCTGCTCTCTTTATGGAAACAGTTCAGGAAATTCTGCGCTATGTAAAAGTAACTAACGGTAACCTTGAAGAAGGAAACATGCGCTGTGACGCAAACATTAACCTTAATGTCTGGGAAGACGGTAAGCTTTACCACACACCAATTTCTGAAATCAAGAACCTTAACTCATTCCGTGCAATCAAAGATGCATGTACTTACGAAGCAAAAAGACAGCTCGAAGAATTCATCAACGACCGTCAGGAATTCAATGCAGGCTTTAAGGTAACAATGGGCTGGGACGAAGAAAAGGGACAGACTGTTGTTCAGCGTACTAAGAACTCATTCGTAGACTACCGCTTTGTTGTAGAACCTGATATCAAGCCGTTTACAGTAAGCGACGAACTTATTGAACGTGCCGGTGACAAAGTAGGTGAACTTCCGGAAGACAAGCGCAACCGTTTCCGCGAAGAATACGGTCTTACTGATTTTGACGTAGAAACACTTACTTCAACACGTGACCTTTCACTGTGGTTCGAAGATGCTGCTGCTTTGACAAAGAATCCAAAGAAAGTTGCAAACATAATCCTTACAGAACTTCTTGCTGACCTTAACGCACAGAACAAGACAATCAACGATGTAAGCATTACTCCTGTACACATTGCTGAACTTGTTAACGCAATTGATGCAGGACGCATTTCTTCTGCACAGGGTAAGACTGTATTTGCAAAGATGCTCGAAACAAACAAAATGCCTGACGAAATCATTAAGGAAGAAGGCATGGAAGTTGTTACAGACACTGGTGCAATCGAAGCAATCGTAGACAAGGTTCTTGCTGCAAACGAAAAAGCCGTAAACGATTACAAGAGCGGTAAAACTAATGTAGTCGGATTCCTTACCGGTATGGTTATGAAGGAATCAAAAGGCAAGGCTAACCCTAAGATGGCAAGCCAGCTTGTTGCACAGAAGCTTTCCCAGCTTTAATTCAGCAAAGTTCAGGGCGCAAAGAAATATATGACAAAAGACTTTCTTGCTAAGGAAATATTTTCCCGTTACGGTACGATCAAACGTGCCAGAGGAAATTTCCTGTATACCGCAAAAGGCATCCGCCTGACAGACATGTATCTTGAAGGCGGAAGGGCTGTCTTAGGCTGGGGTGGCTCAAGTGCATTCACTCAGCTTAAGAACGTGCTTTCACGCGGCATTACGGGCAGCTTCATTACAGATTACGATTTTCGTCTCGATAAAGCTGTAAGTCAGCTGCTCAATTCGCCAAGAAAGGTTTTTGTTTTCCAGAATAAAGAAACGGCAGTAACTCAGGCTGAAAATCTTACAAAAGAAAAAATCTGCTTCTGGAAACCGTGGGCTCCATGTGCTGACGGTGAAGACTTTATGAATGCAGAAGTTGTTCTTGTTGAACCGCCGTATGCCTGGGCAGAAGAGCTTGTTCTTGCTGCAGTCCTTGAAGAAAATGACAGTTCTGCAAAAGACACTGCCGGTTTACAGACCGTAAAACTTTCAGCTCCGGAAACAGCATGTATTGTCCGCTCAATCTATAATTTGATAGAAGCACTTCAGTGTCGCCAGGAAAAAGACTGGTTTATTTACGACCAGCTCATTTCAAGATACTGGCTAAGGAAAGGCCCGTATCTTTACCCGAAAATGCCGGAAGAAAAATATGACTCCTTCGTAAAGCACTGCCTTGACTGCAATATTGTAATCAGTCCGGAATACGAAACGCCAAGCATAATTCCGGTCGGTGCAGACAAAGGCGTATTTGCACTCCTCAAGAAAAATCCGTTCGACTGTTAGGAACATTCACTTCATTAAGTAAAATCAGCATTAATAGAGATATTTGACTTTACAAGACACAAACACAAGAGTAAAATAAATTCAGTAAATAAAACGGAGTTATTCTATGATGGAATCTACACTTATGCTTTATATAATCAAACTTGCACTCGGAGGAATTGCTGCATTTCTCGCAATCCTTTTGTGGAGCAAGACACGTGATGCTGCATGGATGGCACTTGTTGCAGGCGTCGTAACACAGTATGCAGGTGTAGTTTATTCAATGCTCGTTGATTTAGGCATAGTCCTTTACGGTGGTCCGCTTGTTCTTGGAGTTCCTCTTTTGACAATGCTTTTTTCATGCGTACCAACGGTTTTCTATTTAATCGGCTTCCTTCTGATGGTTTTCAGAAACAGAAATTAGCTTTAAATTAAGGTAAATTTAAGTTAATCCAGCTGAGTGAAAAAAACGGTACTTTCCTGTTAATAATTCTCTTAATTAATCGATAAATTCCCGGAAAATCACTTTTTTCGCATTGTTAGATAAGCATTTATAGGTTATGATGTATTACTTATATTCTCATTTTTTGTTGACAATAAAGGAGGCATTATATGGCAACAAAAACGGGAAGGACTCTGGGACCAATTGTAATTCAGCTGGCTTTGGCCATCTATTTTACAATAACTGGGCTATGCTTGTTCAGTTTTGGAAGTTCCGTCTCTTCGGAACAGATATCCCAAGCCCTTACTATCCTAAATATTAACACAAAAATTCTTAGAATCATCCTTGGTGTTATTATTCTCTTCTGTGCTGTTATTCTGGTTCTCAAATTATTTACCAATACAGGTGTTTTTGGGGCAATCATGATGTACATCACATTGTTTTTCTGGATTGCAGTTACTGTGATTGTTCTGTGCGCTACATGGAAACAGCATGTTGATATGCTGGCGTGGTGTCTTTCACTATCTAAAAATGCATTGATTATCGGTGGACTTATGTGCGTTGACTGACGCATTCTTGATAAATACGGAGCTTAATATATGAAAAAAATTATCAAGGACGTGCTTATCATACTTGCATGTGTAGCTGCTCTTGTAGTAGTCGTAAGGCTTACTTCAAAAGATGAAGGCTACCATGAAAAATATGACGGGTACGACTTAACTGATGATGTAGGAGATATTGTTCGAAAGAATACATATAATTCCTATCTGTCCAAGTATGCAGACAAAAAGAATCCTTCAGCAGATGTTGCTGTAGATATTTTTGCATACGATGAAACTTCAACAACAGGTGTTTCAGTAAAGAACAACTATAAGGGTGAAAAGAAGGCTCTTTATACGGAAGACGGCTCTTCAGTTTCATGGATTGTAGATGTTCCTGAAGAAGGTTTTTACAATATTCTTTTAGACTATATTGCAACTCCTTCAAGAAATATTGATATGGAACGCATCGTTTACATTAACGGTGAGCTTCCTTTTGACGGAGCAGATACTCTGGTTTTCTCAAGAATCTGGCATGATGGGGCCGAGATTGAAACAGATAACCGCGGTAACCAGATCCGTCCTTCACAGAAAGAAGTGTTTGCATGGCAGACAGCATTCTGTAAAAGCGATACAGGTTATGTTGTAGAACCATACTGCTTCTATTTCAAAAAGGGTGCAAATACTCTTACACTTGAAGCTTCAACTGAACCAATGGCAATTCGTGCAGTTACACTCAAGTCTGTCAGGAAAAACGTTGACTATAAGGCATATAAAGCTAAACAGCCGGCATCTTCTTCAGCAGACAATATTGAAGTAATCAAGCTTCAGGGTGAAAATTCTGCACGCCGTTCAGATCCTTCTTTGTTTGCAAAAGCAGACAGGGCTTCTCCAATTACAGAACCGTATAATGTAAAGGCAATTACATTGAACTACATCGGTGGTGATTCATGGAAATCAGCAGGACAGTGGATTGAATGGGACTTCACGGCCCCTGCAGACGGTTTCTATAAGATTGCAGTTAAAGGACGCCAGATGTATCAGCGTGGTTCAATTTCTACTCGTTCACTTTATATCGATGGAGAAATACCTTTTACTGAAATGAATGCAATTGATTTCTACTACAGTTCAGAATGGCAGCAGCAGATTCTTTCAGACAAAGACGGTACTCCTTATGAGTTCTTCTTTAAGAAAGGAAATCACACTCTTAGACTTGAAGTAACTATGGGTGGTCTTGGTCCAATCATCAATGACATTGAAGATTCAATTTACCGCCTTAACGTAATATACAGAACAATCCTTGTTCTTACAGGCGTTAATCCTGACGTTAACCGTGACTACAATCTTGAACAGGTTTATCCTGACACAATTGAAGCCATGAACATAGAAAGCCGCCGTCTTTACAAAATAGTAGATGACTACGTTGCTTACACTGGTGAAAAATCAGACAAGATTGCTTCAGCACAGACTCTTGCAGTTCAGCTTGAAGAATTCTACAAGAAGCCATACAAGATTACACAGGCATTCCAGACATTCAAGGAAAACATTACTGCTTTGGGTACATCACTTCTTGACCTTACAGAATCAAAGCTTGACATAGACTACATTGCATTAGCCGGAAGAAACTCTGTCATTCCAAAAGTAAATGCTTCCGGTTTCAAGAAAGTTGCTCACTCAATCAACTCATTCATTTCTTCATATACTTCAAACAGTGAAGAACTTGGTAACGTATACAGCAAGAAAGACAAAGATGTAATTTCAATCTGGATTCTTTCAGGAACAACAGGTAACCGTGACCAGAGTACAGTCCTTAAGACTCTTATTGACCAGAGCTTTACACCAAAGACTGGCGTTAAGGTAAACGTTAAGCTTATCAGCCAGGACTCATTGCTCAGTGCAGTTGTTGCCGGTAACGGTCCTGATGTTGTTCTTGGACTTGCAAGCAGCCTTCCTATTGAATACGCAATCCGTAATGCAAAT
>JAZUKU010000206.1:0-1660 GCA_045643485.1 Treponema sp.
CTGCGTCATCTGCTGAATGTCAGGCCACTTGGAATAATCGAGCATATTGTATGGCGCAACATCTACAATGTCAGGCATTTTTTCTTCCTTGAACAAAAGTGCTGCACCTATCTGCTTGAGGTTATCGTATTCGAATGAATGTAATAAAGAAGTTAAAAGTTTTTCCGGACTTGTAAAATTATCTACAAGATCAATGTACTGTGAAATAAAGCTTCGTTCTGCTTCCTTTTCAAGTTCGTTTGCAAGAAGTTTTTCAGGAACGGCTGGAGCTTCCTTTGAAAAAACAAATGACCATAATTCCTTTACGGTCTGAGCTGTAAAAAGCTTTGCTGCCCTGCTTCCAGTGTACGATTTTGAGAGCATTCCGCTGATTTTAGCATAGTTGTACGCTCTGGCTGCATCTCTGTCCATTGCCATAAGTCAGTACCTCAGGCAAAAAGCATTGACTCAAAAGCCTTTTCAAAAGCTTCTTTGTCTTTTGGAAGTTCAATAAGCTTATCTTTATATTCAGAAAGGTTTTTCTGATAATCGTCTTCTATTTTGATTTTTTCTGATTTTTCAAAACTGTCAATCTGTTCTGCTTTTTTTGTATATTCTGACTTAAACTGATTTTCGGCTTTAGCACGTGCTGCAGCTGTTCTTGAATCGGCTTCCTTCTGGGCTTCAAGAAGCATTTCAGAAGATTCATTTTCAACATCAAGAAGATGTTTTATCATATCTACTTCGTCTGTCATTTGCATGCCTCAAAAAAAATGAATTAAGCAGAAGCGCTGCTTTCGTATTTACAAATAAGATTGTATACAGCTTCCTTAGAGTCCTGAGTCTTTAATTCTTTTATAAATGCTGGATTTTGAAGAATTGATGCAAGTTCCTTAAGTGCTGAAAGATGACCTTCAGTTTCACCTGTACCGGAAAGCAGCATAAAAATAAAATGAACCGGATCTCCGTCAAGCGAATTGTAATCTATTCCTTCACGGCTAATACCAATTACACCAACTGTTTTTTTAACTGAATTACAGCTTCCATGAGGCACTGCAATATCATGCATGATACCAGTGCTCATTTTGGCTTCACGTTCACAAATTGCGCTTAAAGCTTCTTCTTTGTCAACGTCTGGATTTGCTGATTTCAGAGAATCAAGCATTTCTGCAAACAATGCGTTTTTTTCCTTACTCTGTAGGTTAAGGATTACACTTTCTGCAGAAAATACCTGATCTAAAACCATGACTTCCCCTGGTTACTCTGCGCTTGAATCAGCGTCCCACCAGTTAGAAGATTCAGCAGGAGTTTCAGCTTCAGTTTCTACAGCCTGAACTTCTGCAGCAGCTGCGCTTAAGTCAGCTGTTTTTGTATCTGCCTTGTTTAAGATAGCAAGGAAAAATGCAAGTACAAAGAATAAAGCACAAAGTACACCAGTTGTCTTTGTTAATACAGAAGCTGAATGTGCACCGAAAGCAGCAGACTGTCCGCCGCCGAATACTCCACCCATACCACCGTCGTTTTCATTCTGAATGGCAACAAAGAATACGATTAATACACAAATAATGATAAATGCTACCAAGAGAATTGTCTTTACAACACCCATTTTATTTCTCCAAATATTTAATTTCTGATAAAGTAGGATTAATTTTAGTGAAAAAGGGCCATAAAGTCAATGAAG
>JAZUKU010000207.1:0-6572 GCA_045643485.1 Treponema sp.
AAGGGAAATCTCAAAATCAATCGACAGCCGTGCAGAAGTAAAGGTTATTTCTGCCGGAAAGATACCTGTTCTTGAATATACGGGAAATGCTTCCGGCCTTTCTGAATTCAGTCCTAAGGCACTTAAAGCAGATTATTCTGATGATGTAGCACTAGATCTTGGAATAAGGCTTGCTGCAAATGAACTTATAAATGCAGAAAAAAAACGTGCAGTTGTTTTCATAACAGCCGGTAACGTAACGCAGAATGCATTCAACAAATACGGTCTTTCTGACCTTTCAACATATCTTAACAACAACTCGATTTCCTTCAGTACGATTCTTGTTAAGGAAGGCTCTCCTTGTGATGAAATAGAGTACATTACCGAAAATACAAACGGTTCAAGCTACTATATTTACAGACCGCAGGGACTATCTTCTGTAGTAAAGGATATTGTTGAACTTCCGCAGGGACTTTACCAGCTGACATATACATCAGCTCTTCCTACTGAATACGGCAGGAAATATCTTCCTGTTGAAGTAGAAGCATATCTTCTTAACCGTTCTGGCCGCGACGAAACTGGTTATTTCTCACCGCTCGAGTAATGCCTAGAAATTAAGCTTTCCGCCCAATGCAAACAGTATTGAGCAGTACATGTTTTCGTTTTCACTTAATGTATAAGAGCATGCAGCTGTTGTTGTAAGTGTAAAGTATTTGTTTATCTGTGCCTCAAGAGAATTACTTACGGATGCCTTGTGAAGACTGTAAATCTTTGTATTTGTAATTGAATTATCCTGAGTCTTGCTGAACTGATATGAAAGTATGTTTTTTCTTGTAAGCGGAATTGAAGAAGGTTTTATTCTGTCTGAAAACAGTGCAATGAGCAGAATCAATGGTGAAGATTCAGCCTTACGCTTCCATGTAATGAATGTATTTATACTGAGGTTGTTTTTCTTTTCGTAATATGTATCAAACGTAAGTTCAAGTATTCCGTCGTACGGGAGATAGAAGCTGTCATCTACATTTATATTGAATCCTGGCGTAAATGATTCAGGTTTATCTTCAGGTATTTTTACTGTTCCCGTTAAGATTGTTGAAAAATAATCCTGTTCGTACCAGTTGAATAAGGAATTGGATCCGTACTTGCCGAATACGTTGAGTGCAGAAAAAAGTGTCTGCAGTTTAAGTATGTAATAGTCAGAAACAGATGTTGAAGAAACAGTTTCCCTCTCAAATGAAACTGATGCACCGTTTGGAATGAATAAATCCCTGAAAGTATAGGAAACTGGTTTGCTCCACGAAAGGTAATAGCTGGAATTATTCTTTTCAGTTAGATTTGTTCCTGTGCTTTCAAATGATTTTGCAAACAGGTCAAATACAGGTAGTGTTTTCCAGAACCATTGTCTCCTGCCGATGTTTTCAAAAGCAAACGCAATGTCTCCGGCATACGCAGATTTTTTTTCAGGAATCAAAATGTTCTGGTTTTCTGCAGAAGAAATCCTTCCTGCACCAAATGACAGAGTCTGTGAACCTATTGCTACAGGCAGCTCAAATATTGCAGAAAATGCATCATTGAATGACTGTTCTTTAACAGAATCAGCCTTTACTGTAAATGAAGGCTTGATTTTACCGTCTGCAAAACTGAATGTATTCTTTACTGAAAGTGATTCATTTCGTAATGAAGCATCATGTCTTCCCGTTGAGAAAGCATTTTTTTGAATTGAAACAAAGCTTCTGTCAAGACTGGTGTAACTGTAAACGGAAGGAGCCTTCTGTGAAAAAGCAGCCTGTGCACTGAACAGATAATGTTTTGTCGTAAGGTTTATGGAAGAAGATGCGTTTTGAGTAACAGACCATAATGAATTATTTCCTGTCGTACTGAACCTTATCTGAACCGGAATCTTTATCTGTGAAAGGGAAATGTCTATTGCCGAAGAAGCTGAATCTGAAGCAGAAATTACATTTGAAGTAAAGTCTGTGGAAAAACCGATTACCTTAAGGAAAGGACTTTTTGTCTTTACGGAATAGTTGAATAAAGAAAGGCCTGTTATGTCCTTTGTGTTTTCAGTAACAGTTGCATTCTGTATTTGATTTGAAGAATAATTTACTTCAGTGTTGATTCCGTAGGAAAGATTAAGCGAGTCAAAATTAAGCTTTACGCTGCCTTTTGCACTAAGGTCGGAAGATTCACCGGAAGAAAATTTCTTTGATGCAACTCCAGATGCGTCAACTGCAAAATCAATGTTTCCAAGAATCATTTTTCCGTTGACAACAAGCGGATTGTCTTTATTGACATATCCAGCCCTGAAAACATCCCTGTTTGCAATTCTTGTGTCTGTTTCAGAAAGATAAAGTTCATCTATTTCAAAAATACCTGACTTATAAATAAGACCGCTGTTTTTTGAAAGAATGTTAAGAACAATGTCTATTGATGATACAGAATCGTATGTGTTTACTGAAAGAATATAGCTGTCAGGTTGTGCTTTGTTTCCGTCAATATAAAGCGTGTTGTCCTTAAGACTGAGCTGTACTTTATGCCAGTCATTTCCTTTAATGCTTTCTGCAAGAAGTGATGTTATTTCAAGATGAACAGCCGGTATAGCATAATCATCTTTTCCAGAGTATATGTTTACTGTAATCAGGCTGTCGTCTGTAAACTGCGCTGAAGGACTTGTTTCTGAAGCAAGCGGATTATACCTGAAATAGAAATTGATGTTCCTGTATGAATCAATTGAAACTGAATCAAAATATTTTTTAAATGAAATTAAATTTCTTCCGTCAGAAAAATCTTCTCCTGGCGAAACTGTATTCCATCTGAAGCTTTGTACGCTGTTTTCTGTTCCCCTGTTGAAATTGCTGATTGTTTCGTCATCCGGTAAAATTCCTTCTGCAGCAGTCCTGTCATATTGGAAAGAACGTACAGTAATGCAGGAAGAGTCATAATCTGCAGCAAATGAAGCTCCCGTTACAGACCATGGTCCTGCATAAATTGTACCCTTGCTTGAAGTAACGTCATTAAGTGAGGAAATGTTTTTAACTGCAATGATTCTTGCGCCTTTGTTTTCAATAAGTCGTGCCCTGTCCCTGTCTGTAAGCTGTACCGTAATCTGCTGCCATTTTTCAGAAAGAGGTTTTGCAAATGAACTTCCGTCTGCAGAGAAACCGTATATGACGCCATTTTCGTTCTGACCGTTTTCATTACGGCTCAGGCACCATGTAGGTACTGAATTAATGTCTTCGGTAAAAGTATTTTCGTTTGTATCTACTCCAAGCTGAAGGTAAATCTTAGTGCCTTCTGAAAATAAAGGAGAATATAAAGCCATGCTGAACTGGTTTCCAGTACAAAGTTCATCCGCATAGGAACCAAGGTCAATTGTTTTTGCAGCCCATGCATAATCTTCAGAATCAATTCCGTTGAGTGCAGAAAAATCCCATTCTAATGAAACTGCATATCCGTTTATTTCGGAATCAGTAACTATTTTGCTGACATCAGAAGAACAGTTGTATTTGCTTTTAAGAAGAATCTGCGGACTCTGATTGAATCTGTCGTTAAGTGAAATGTCTTTGTCACGCGGAATATTTACTGCAGAATCTTCTGAAAGGTAATTCTGTTTTTCAGAATTATCATCCATTGAAAGAAGCCTGTATGTTCCGGAAGTATTTTCATTTTCTATGGATGAAGTAAAAGTGTTTTCCGTATAAAAGGAACCGCTGCTGTATTTTACACCTGCAGTAAGTGCTGCAAATCCAGGGTAAGAGTCAGCAGAACTTGCATAACTATTGCTTCCCGGCAGAGACCATCTTCCCGTAACTGAAACGTCAGAAGAAAATCTTTCTGTAAACATATATTTGACTGCGGCTCCAAAGGCAACAGAACCGTATGAAGAAGAAGCGTTGTCTTCACTCCATGTAATGTAAACTTTATCCTGACTGTTGATTTTCCGGGAAGGTGTTACAATTCCAGTCTCAGCAGAATAAGAAGCGCCTTCATCCGGAAGTTCATTTATGTAAACAGAAACTGAACCTTCTGCTGCATTCGTTCCAATGTAATAATTTGCAACTTCAGAATAAACTCTTGCTTCTACAGCAAAATCCCTGGAAACAATTCCGTTAAGGTAATACGCTTTTTCTTCAGAAGCAAAAGGGTAGCGGTATTCAGGAAGAGTGTAATCGTCCGTGTCAGTATTTTTAACTGTCAGAAACAGGTGCGAGTCATCATCTGTCGTTGTGCTTACAGTATAATTGCCTGCCTGTGTATTTGAATGCCTGTTTATTACAACAGCGTCAGAACTTAAGGCATATCCTGCATCATATTTACAGCATACCGCAAAAGGTGAAAAATATGCGCCTTTCTGTATGACAAGTGCATCTTTTCCTTCAATCTGCGTGAAAAGATCAAATGTATATGAGGAAAGCTCAATTTTTTCCGGTCCCACAAGGCTGCTGTTGAAATAGTCCTGTATTTTTCCAAGAAAAGTATCTCCTGACCATATTGAAGTATCTGCTCCAAGTTCGGCAGAGATCAAGCTTTTGGAAATTGTTTTAAATGTTACGATAACTGCAGGAAGGTTATTGCTTTCATAATATGTTCCTGCTTCCTGAGTAAAGGTAATCGTTTTTTTCGCTGCATTCAGGAGGTATTCAGAAGATGAAAGCCTTTTGTATTTCCTGCCGTTACTGTCAGAATATGTTCCTTCCGGATTTTCTACATAAATTGATTCAATGTCCAGAATATGGTTTTCTGAAGCAAGGACAAATACTTTGCCGCGGATATAATCCTGAGGTTCAATCTGCAGTGATGTTACAGATTGTTTTCCGTAAAATGTCTTGTTTTTCTGTGAAAGCATTTCGTAACGAATGACTGCATCAGAAATAATTTTTTCGTTTTCGAAATGTGCATGTATTCCTGGAGCAAGATTGCTTCCGCCTCCAATTGAATAACCTGTGTTTGTAACGGAATAAATTCCCGGGAAAACAATGCCCCTGTTTGCAATGCGCAGTTCTTTTAAAAATCCGTCCGATTTGTAGACTGCAGCAATTGTGTTCTTGTCAAATGAATCCGCAAACTTTCCCTCAAAGTAAAAATGTCTGCTGAATTCTGCTGTAAGCGTAAGGTCTGCTTTCTGTGTAAAGACAGGAGTTATGAATGAAGTGGAAAATGGCTTTCCGTAACCGAATGTTGAGCCTGTTCCCGTATTTATTTCTGCTTCCCAGAATCCTTTTGCCCTTAATTCAAAAAGATTGTTCTTTTCCCTAAAGAATACAATTTCTTCATCTTCTATTTCTGCGTTTTCATTTGCATCAATCATATCTTCTGCATGAACGGGAGAAACATTTGCTGCAAGAAATAAAGCGAGCGGTATGAATAGAAGTGATTTGTGTAAAGTACGTGCCTTCTGTATTTTTACGCCGGGCATCTTGTCTTCAAGATTCATTATTGTCTTTTCGATTTTAGATTTCTTTTCTTCCCCAAAATCAAAAAGCTCTTTCTGCGAAGGGACAGAATTATCTTCAACCTTATCTGCTGAAACTCCAAGAAGCCTTATTCCTGATTCCTTGTTGTATTTTCTGTAGAACAGCTTGCAGCATCGTTCAAATAAATCATCTACTGAAGAAATATTCCTGTCGCTTGTCTGTTGAATTGAAACTGTCGTAAAATCATCGTAACGTATTTTCAATGCAAGCGTCCGTGAATGAACGTTTTCCCTGTGAAGGCGGAACATAACTGTATGCGAAAGCTGTAGAAGGGCAGTTTCTATTGCGTCACGGTCAGTAAGGTCGTATTCAAAAGTCTTTTCGCTGCTTATTGAATGATTTTCTGCTTCCTGTCCAAAGATTAAGTCCTTGTTTCCGCGTACTGAATTGTAAAGGAATGTGCCTGTGTTTTCGCCGAATATTCCCTGAAGAAGGCCCTCTGATTTGCTGTAAATCTGCTGTGTCGTACGGAATCCAGCCTTGTTCAGTCGTTCAAGTGTTTTTTCTCCTGCACCCCAGAGCTTGTTGAGCGGAAGTGACAGCATGAATTTTTCTTCATCACCAGGCTTGATTATTGTAAGTCCGTCAGGTTTTCTGTAACCCGAAGCGATCTTTGCAAGATACATTGTGCTTGCCATTCCAATGCTTATCGTAAGTCCAGTTTCTTCCTTTACCTGCTGTTTTATGCGCCTTGCAGTTTCTTCTGCCGGTCCAAGAAGCCTTTCTGTTCCTGTTAAATCAATAAATGCTTCGTCAACAGACATCTGAATTACATCTGGTGAATACTGGCGGAAAATAGACATTACTTCATGAGACTTTTCGTGGTAGCGCTTCATGTCAGGGCGTACGAAAATACCGTTCGGGCAAAGCTGAAACGCAGTTTTTGCAGGCATTGCTGAATGTATGCCGAATTTCCTTGCTTCATAAGATGCTGTAGAAACTACACACCGCCTGTCTCCTGGAAGTCCGCTGACAATAACGGGTTTTCCCCTGTATTCAGGATGGTCGAGCTGTTCAACTGAAGCAAAAAAAGCACCTAAGTCTGCATGAAGAAAGATTTTTTCCATCACTTATCCTTAGATATATTATTTTCTGATTCGTTAATAAAAGCAATTGTTT
>JAZUKU010000208.1:0-30959 GCA_045643485.1 Treponema sp.
CCTTGACCGCGTTGTAGCGGAAAGCCTTCCTGTTTCCGTAAGCAAAAGAATAAAGACAAGCTGTTCCGACTGTGCAACATGGTGCCGCAGACAGACTGAATGTTATGACAGAATACTTTTAGACGCACCGTGTTCAAGCGAACGTCATGTGCTTGCGGATCCAAAATATCTTGCTCAATGGACACCAAACAGAATAAAGACTCTTTCCATGGAACAGTGGGCACTTCTTTCTTCGGGCTGGCGTCTTTTAAAACCTGAAGGATATCTTCTTTACGCAACATGCGCCCTTTCGCCAAAAGAAAATGACCAGGTAGTAGAGCGCCTCTTTAAGAAATTTGATGACGTAGAAAAAGCAGAACCGGATTTTGAAGGCCAGAAAATCAAATTCAGCTTTGTTCCTGAATATACACTATACGGATATCACGTTCTTCCAGACACATGCAGTGGTGCCGGACCGCTTTATTTTTCACTTTTACGAAAGAAAATGAAGCAGGATTAATACTTGAAATACCGTTAATATTGGATTAAAATAGTAGTATATAAGTTAATAAAGTTTACAGGAAAGAGAGTAAGGGTATTATGGCAAAGAAATCAAGAGATCAGAAATTACAGCTTGTTCTTGAAATAGAACAGAAACTTGCGGAAATCAAGGATGTTGACGTCCTTCTTGAAAACATTCTTACGGGTGCAAGACAGATTGCAAACGCAGATGCCGGTTCAATTTATGAATATGATGAAAAGGCAAATCAGATAACAATCCGCTTTGGTCAGAACGATACTCAGCAGGCAAAACTTGCAAAGGGTGAAAAGCTCCCATATACAAATTTTACTTTTGATGTTACTCCAAACATTATTTCAGGATATGCCGTTATTTCAAAACAGGTAATCAATATTCCTGATGTTTACAATATGCCTGAATATCTTGATTCAGCTAAAATGATCAAGCGTCCGTATTCATTCAGCGGTGATACAGACAAAAAAACTGGCTATCATTCAAAATCAATGCTTGCCATGCCTCTCCGTATGACAAACGGAAAGATTCTTGGCGTAATTCAGATTATCAATGCACGTGACGAAAACGGTGAAGTAATTCCGTTTGATTCAGATGATGAATTCAATATTTCACGCTTTGCAACGAATGCCAGCCAGGTACTTGAATATGCTTACCTTACAAACGCAATGGTTCTGCGTATGGCAAGAATGGCCGAATACCGCGACCCTAAGGAAACTGGTGAACACGTAGAAAGAGTTTCTGTATTCGCACTTGAAATTTACGACCGCTATGCTGCTAACAAAAACATTCCTATGGAAGTACGCGGAAAATACCGTGATACATTAAAGCTTGCTGCAAAGTGCCACGACTTTGGTAAAGTAGGAATCAGTGACTTGATTTTGAAAAAGCCTGCACGCTTTACAGATGAAGAACGCAATAAAATGAAAGGACATACATGCCTTGGTGCACAGCTTTTCTCTCCGCCAGAAAGTGACCTCGATGCAATGGCAAGGGACATCTGTTTAAGCCATCACGAACGCTGGGACGGAGGAGATCGCGGTTACCCTGGACACTTCGACTATATGACGTTACAGCCGGAAGAAAGCGTACCAAATTCAAAACCGTTGAAAGGTGATGAAATACCTTTGAGCGCAAGAATTGTTGCAATTGCAGACGTATTTGATGCATTAAGTCATCAGCGTGTATACAAGGAAGCATGGTCTATTGAAGATACATTCAAGGAAATTGAAAAAGAAGCAGGCCGTCAGTTCGACCCTGAACTTATTGAAGCATTCCTTCAGATAAAAGACCGTATCATTGCAATCAACAATATTTTGTAGTGCAATAAATTTTACGGAAGAATCAATTAACCGATTATTTTACAGAATGACTCACTGAATGCAGCAACATCCTTATCGCTGTATGTATTGAATCTGGCGCCTCTGTTAACACCTATTGCTGCAAGGTTTAAAGCAAGTTCCCTGTCTTTTAAAAGCGGAATTATATTCACTTTGTCAAACACAAGTCCGCGGTCGTTCATTACTGTAATGTTTTTATCTACAAGTCTTTTTGCAAACGGAAGGTCTCTTGTTACGACAAGTTCATTCTGCGAACAGTTTTCTACAATGTAATCGTCAGCTGCATTTTCCTGCTTTTCGCATACAATCATTTCGAACAAAGGATTTTCTGCATCGAATGGAACAGGGCGGTTTGCGACTAGTGTTACTTTAATTGATTTTTCAATTGCTTTGGAAAGAATTATCTTTTTAGCTTTGGAAGGGCAGTTGTCTGCATCAATCCAGATTTTCGTTATCAACAGCTAAACCTTCTGATTCTTCAAGAACAGCGTCAATCTTTTCAATCATGTCCATTGCAATGCGTTCAGCTTCTGCGTTGTCTGTTCCTGCAAGTTCCTTTGAATAAGATGCGCTCTTTGTCTTTTCCTTGTACAGTTCGTCAACGAGCGTAATGCCTGCAAGAATGCTTACCTGTACTGGATTTCTAAGACCGCCTGCTTTCTGGATTGAATCAGTAATTTCTTTGTAATAGGAGAGTAATTTTTTTAAATAAGCCTCATCTTCTTTGGCCTGCACGGCGAATGATGCGCCGAGCATGTCAATCTGCAGTTTACCCATTGGATGCCTTCAGATTAAAAGATGTCGAACTGACCGCTTATTCCGCTGTCAGCTGGCTGTTCCGGCTGAGCTTCTGCTGGAGCTTCCGGTTCGTTCTGTGGAACAGGGATTTCTGTTTCTGCTTCCGGCTGTTCTGCAGCAGGAGCTTCTTCTTTCTGTTCAACAGGTTCTTCTACAGCTGGAGCAACTGGCTCTTCAACTGCAGGTTTTGCTGCTTCAACAACTGGAGCTGCTGAAGCAGAGCCGCCTGCTGTTCCTGTGAGAACTGAATTCTCAACAGTATCAAGACGGCTCAAAGCACTTAAAATGCCCTGCTCGATCTTATTCTGTTCTACTTCAAAGTCTGAAATCAGCTCCGTTTTTTCAGAAAGCGAGTTTGTGAGCTCTGCGCATTTACTACGTAAAGCATCGTTTTCTGCCTTCAGCTGTGCTACGATTCCGTTTAATTCAGAAATCTTTGCTACAGCGGTTTCTACTTTATTCTGTAATAACAAAACTTGATCGAGTGAAATCATTTTTTATGCCTTCAGTGCTTTTTTAGCTACTTCAACAACAGCTTTGAAAGCTGCTGGATCTTCAATTGCCATGTTGCTCAAAGCCTTGCGGTTAAGAGTAACTCCTGCTTTTGTAAGACCGTCAATAAAGCGGCTGTATGTGAGTCCTTCATCACGAACTGCTGCGTTGATACGGGCAATCCACAATGCGCGATAATCACGTTTCTTACCACGGCGACCTGAATATGAATGATCAAGTGCCTTTGTTACAGCGTCTTTTGCTGCTTTGTAATTTGACTTGCGGTCACCGTAGAAACCTTTAGCAAGCTTAAGGATCTTTGCACGGCGATTCTTTCTTTTTGTTCCGTCGACTGCTCTAGACATTTTCTACTCCTCTAATCAACCATAAGGCAGCATCTGTTTTCTGATTCTTGGTGCTGTATCTTCAGAGAGAATGCCTGCATGACGCAAGTGCATCTTTCTTTTTGGGGAACGCTTTGTCAAAATATGACGAAGGTTCATCTTCTTGTACTTTACTTTTCCAGTACCTGTTAAAGAAAAACGTTTTGAAGCGCTTTTCTTTGTCTTCATCTTAGGCATAATTAAAACCTCTACTTCTTGACTTTAGAAGCCAATGTCATTGACATAAAGCGGCCGTCCATAGCAGCTGCCTTTTCAATTACATAAGTGCCTTCTGTAAGTCGTTTTTCTACTTCTTTCAGGACATCAAATCCCAATTCAGTGTGGGCAAGTTCACGTCCGCGGAAACGGATTGTTACTTTTACCTTATCACCTTCATTAAGGAATTCCTGAACGTGTTTGGCTTTAGTATCAAGGTCGCCTGTGCCGATTTTTGGCTGCATGCGAATTTCCTTAATCTTAAGCACTTTCTGGTTCTTCTTGGAATCACGAAGCTTTTTTTCCTGTTCGAACCTGTACTTTCCGAAATCTAGTATTTTACATACCGGGGGATTAGCGTTTGGAGATACTTCAACAAGATCAAGATCTTTCTCCTTTGCCAATTTGAGGGCTTCCATTGTAGGAACAATTCCCTTCTGTTCACCGTCATCGTCAATGAGTCTGACCTCACGTACGCGGATTTGTTCATTAACCCGCATTCCCTTATTGTCTGCCAACGATCCTCCTTGGTGTGCAAGACACGCTATTTTTCGTAATCGCTATAATATCAGAAAATACAAGACTTTGTCTACAGTCAGAGCAATTATATCAGTAAAGAAATCTACTATAAATAAAGCAATACTTTTACATAATTTATTGAATAATAAAGGCTTTTTCGTTATTATTGCTAGAAATATTTTATAGTAAGAGGTATTCATATGCTTACACTTAAATTTGGCGGAACAAGCATGGGCTCGGCTCAGAGAATCTTAAACAGTACAGAAATTATGTGTACCAGAGCCACTACCGACCGCATCAGTGTAGTAGTAAGTGCAGTAGCCGGTATTTCAAACAAGCTTCAGGAAAGCATTAATGCATGTACAGCCGGTGACCAGCCTCAGTCTTTTGTAGAAGAAATCAGAAAAATCCACACAGATATCTGTAATGAAATTCAGGCTTCACTTCCTGGTTTTAAGACAGAAAACGTAATGCCAAAAATTGAAGCTCACCTTAACGAACTTTCAAAACTGTTGAGCGGAATTGCTACATTCGGCGAATGTCCTAAGAGCATCCACTGCCGCATCATGGGTATGGGTGAACTTATGTGTTGTCCTATTGTAGAAGAAGTTCTTAAGGCAAAAGAGCAGGGCGTTCTTTATCTTGACTCAAGAAAGTACATCTTTACAACAGGCGTTCAGAAAGAAGGTGATCCTGACTACAAACGCTGTGCAGAAGCATTTGCACCTTACCGTGACGAAAGTGCAGCAAACCTGCCGCGTGTTCTTCTGCTTCCTGGCTTTATCTGCTCATGGATTGGCGGTACAGGCAAGGAACCTGTAATGGGACTTCTTGGCAGAAACGGAAGTGACTTTTCTGCAGCAATTGTTGCTTATTCACTTGCATCAAAGAAAGTTGAATTCTGGACAGACGTTGACGGTATTTATACAGCAGACCCAAGAATCGTAAAGGATTCAGTTCTTGTTCAGGACATGAGCTATGAAGAAGCAATGGAACTTTCATTCTTCGGAAGTAAAATCCTTCATCCAAAAACACTTGCTCCACTTGCAGAAAAAAATATTGAAGCCTGGAGCCTTAACAGTCACAACCCTAGTGCTCGCGGAACACGCATTGGTAAAGGTCCTTTCGAAAGCGAAAAGAATGCAGGTCCTGTTCGCGGAATAAGCTGCTTAAAGGACTGCGCTATGATAAGCGTAAGCGGCAGCGGTATGAGGGGACGCAACGGTATGGCAGCCAGAATATTCAGTTCTGTAAGCAATGCCGGCATTTCAATTCTTTTGATTACCCAGTCATCTTCTGAATATACAATTTCATTCTGTGTTAAAAAGAGTCAGGCAGACAAAGTAGTAGATGTTCTTAAAGAAGAGTTTGCTCTTGAAATTGCAGACCGTCTTGTTAACCCGATCGGCGTTCACGAAGACTGCGCTATTGTTTCAATCGTAGGCGACGGTATGAACGGAAAGCGCGGTGTTGCAGGAACATTCTTTGACGCTCTTGCAAACCGTGACGTAAATATTCTTGCAATTGCACAGGGCTCAAGCGAACGTTCAATCAGTGCTGTAATTTCTGCAGAAGACGGTGACGTTGCAGTACGCATTACACATCAGTTCTTCTTCAATACAGCACAGTCAATCCAGGTATTTGCATTTGGTGCAGGAACAATCGGCGGTGCTTTAATAGACCAGATTCGTGACCAGAGGGAAAAGCTCTTAAGCGAAAATGTTGACGTTAAGGTTTTGTGCATTACTACAATCGACGGAATGATCCTGAACGAAGACGGAATCGATCTTGAAAACTGGCGCGAACTTATGAAAAAGCCAATGTACAACTTTGACACAGAAAAGAACGTTAACCAGATTATTGAATTCGTTAAGGAAAAGAAGCCTGTTAATCCTGTGTTTGTTGACTGTACGGCTTCTTATGATTTACCGGAACGCTATCTGGATATTCTTGGTGCCGCAATGAATGTTGCTACTCCAAACAAGCGCGCAAACTCTATGACAATGGACTTCTACCACAAACTTCGTGAAACAGCAAACAAGACACATGTACGCTTCCTTTACGAAACAAACGTTGGTGCAGGTCTTCCTATTATTGATACACTTCAGAATCTGTTTAAGTCAGGCGATAAACTTACAGGCTTTAACGGAATCATGTCAGGCTCATTAAGCTACATCTTTGGAAAACTCGACGAAGGCAAAAAGTTCAGCGAAGCAGTTCTTGAAGCAAAGGAACTCCGCTACACAGAACCGGATCCTCGCGATGACCTTAAGGGAACTGATGTTGCAAGAAAAGCTCTCATCATAGCTCGTGAAAGCGGTATGTCTCTTGAAATAGGCGACATTGAAATGCGTTCAATCTTCCCTGAAAACTTCAGTCTCGAAGGCACAACAGAAGAATTCTTAAAGAAGCTTCCAGAACTCGATGACTACTTTGCAAAGAAAATGGATGCACTCAAGAAAGAAAATAAAGTTCTTCGTATGGGCGCAAGCATTAAGGACGGCAAGGTTAGCGTAGGCATTCTTGAAGTTGGACCGGAAGATCCATTGTACAGTGTACGCGGCGGAGAAAATGCATTCGTATTCCACACAGCACGCTATTCACCAATTCCGCTTACAGTACGCGGTTACGGTGCAGGTGCAGGCGTTACAGCTGCCGGTGTATTCGGTGACATTTTAAGAACAGTAAGCTGGAATACTTCTAATTCGTAAGCTTCTTCCAGCATTCAGCAATAATCTTCCACGAGTTTGTATCCCGTGAAATTTCTGCTGTACGGAAAACCCTCTGGTTGACAGGGAATATGTTTTTCTGTGCAGCAGATTTTTTTTGCCCTTCAGTATTTTGTAAAGAAAAAATAATTTTGAGTTCTGCAGAATTAATTCCGTCTGAAGTCATAGTTGTATTGCCATTAGAATCTTTCTGCTCAGATTTATATTTTATTTCAACAGGAAAATAATATTCGTTACCGTCATTCTGCGGGGCGCTTATTGTACACGAAACAAAGTCCATTTCCATAAGAGGCAGTTCCGTAAAAGCCCATAGAGGGTAAAAAGGAAACGCATTTGTCTCTAAAAGAAATTCCTTCTGGAAAGAGGTGAGTGTAAACAGAATGTCTTTGTTTGGAATAAGTGCCTGCATAAAAAAAGTATAGAGTAATTAGCAAAAAAAGTGTACTATATAATTATGAGCAAAAAAGGTGCATTTATTTTTCTGGCTGCATGTGTTCTTTTTGCTGCCGGTGCATTATATATTGTTGAAAGATTTACTCCACAATATTCAGCAGTTACGCTGAACGGTGAAAATCTTTTTGCTCTTAATTCCGCTGCCAAAAATGCTGAAATAAAGGACGCTTCTAAAAATACATATATGTTCTTTAAATTTACAAAAAATCAGCAGGTGCGTCTTTTTAATCTAAGCAAAAATGAAACGGGTGCTTCAGTATACGTAAGCATAAAGCCTCTTGAAAACAAGACACTTGTTACGGGAAACGCTTCCTTTTCATTTGGTTTTCTATACAGGAATGATTTTTCAAATACTTATTCACTTAAACATAAACTTAAAAAAAGGCCTTTGATTACCGGTGAATACAATGTCCTTCAGCAGAAACAGTTTTCCGTTTCCGAATGCATAGACAGTAATGAAGAAATACCGTATGGATTCTTTATAAGCTGTTCTTCCAATGCCAGTCTTACTTCAATTCAGTTTACTGATGCATGCATAGGTTTTGACAAACGGGGAAATATTCCATATTTTGCTTTTTCTCCTGAAGGCGGCGTAATTGATTATTCGTGCGAAAGTGTTGATTTTTCTACAGCACGCAGAATATTTCCTGACCACAATTCTTTTGAAGGCATAATGCCTAAGATAAAGATTGGACTTATTCCTGAACAGAACCCTGGGACTTATTCAGAACAGAAAGCAATTACAATTGACTGTGGCGGTGAGAAAGTAAAAATAAGACGCAATAAGATTCAGTCGGAAGTTATCCTTCAGACAGCTGCATTGAAAAATCCGTTCAGCAAAATAAATTTAGGCGAAAACAGCAGGAGCATTCTCTGCTGCCTTCTTTATGCTAACTCAAAAACATTTCTGCCTGTTTCAAAAGAAGTTCTGTATTCAGACAAGCCAAAGATTGATTTTAATGCTTCAATGCCTCTTTCGGTTCAGGATGCTGCAGCGGTTGCACCTTTAGTAACAGATATTGGAATGATATTTGACTGGCCAATGGAAAACTGGCGCTCACCGGATTACGAACTTTATTCGTGGGAAATGTTTCCGTCTGTTCTGCTGTTTGATTTTGCTGATTACAGGACACAGAATCTGTTCCTTACAAGACTTGCATATTTTGTAGAAAAGGCAGGCTATAAGGGTACTTTCATAAGTGACAGTGATGTTGAAACAAAACACGGTTACAATGCACATGATTATAAGCCTGATGATCTTGCTGAATTCTTTACTCAGGCAAAACTGCAGCGCTTCCGCCTTAATGACTGCGAACTTGTTTTAAGAAGCATTCTTGTTTACAACGGTGTAATCATTCAGAATAATGACGGTACTTATTCTCCTGGAGAAGGTGCTGTAATTTCCATCTCAAAAGAATCTGCTGAATACCTTCGCTGGAAGTTGAGTGCTCACGAAAGCTGGCACGGAATATATTTTACTGATGAGGAATTCCGTAACAAGGTTGAAGAAATGTATAAACGCTTTGACCCTGTATCAATGATGTTCTTAAAGACATACTGGTCAACACAGCCAACGTTATGCTACGACATTGAAGACGATTACCTTATGAAAAATGAATTCATGTCATACCTGCTGCAGCAGAAACTTTCCGCAACTGCAGAATATTTCATAAACATAGCATCATGGCGTTCCGTTAACGAAAATGACCCTGAAAACGCAAAGTACATAAGGCGCACAAAGGCTGCATACTTAGAGGATGCTTGTGCTGAACTGAACGATTATGTTTTTGACAGATGGGGTCTTGCAGCAGGAAGGGTAAACCTTCTTTCCAGATAAAGCTTTCATCTGGTATTTCAGTAAGAAAAAATCATTTCATCAGATCAAGATTAAAAAGCGATTCTGCTTCAACAGTAGTAGGCGGTCCGTGTCCAGGCATTATTACACAGTTGTCTGTCTGTGAAAGAATCTTTGACTGTATGTTGTTTCGCAAAAGTTTTTCTGAATACTGGCTTGTAGTACTGCCGATAAGTCCCGCAGAAATAGTGTCGCCCGTAAAAAGAATGTTTCCAATCTTAAATACAAGCGAGTCAGCACTGTGTCCCGGAACAGACATATATTCTACCTTAAGTCCGCTGAGGATAAGGTCTCCTTCTCCGTGAAGAACGTTTGTCGTAGTTCCTGCAATTTCTGCATCTGCTGCATAAACGTCTACCTGATAAATCTTCTGCAGGGTAGAAAGTCCCTTTACGTGATGAGAGTGGTTGTGAGTAATAAGAATATTCTTAAGCGTATAACCGCCGTCTTCAATCTGGTTTATCAAACTGTTTGAAATTTTCCCCGGATCAATAATTATTGCTTCCATTACATCAGGATCGTCATTTGCAATTACATAGCTGTTTGTAAAACCGTCAAGGTTAAAGTGAAAGTATATTTTCATAGTGACATATCCTTTTCTGTAAGTGAATCAAGCTCTACAAGGGAATTATTATTGCGTTCAAATAAAGCTTCACGTGTATTTGAAAGCTTGAAGTTTACATTGCTTCTTTTGCTTTCATAAAAATATACTTTCTTAATGTTGCAGTTTTTAAAGGAAGTGTCAGTAAGCGTTGTCCTCATAAAGCGGCACGTATACAAATCGCTGTCATCAAAAATAACGTTTGTCGTGCTTAAGCCGTTGAAGTTGTTGTCAATCAGGTCGCTGTTTGTAAAATTAACGTCACTGAATACTGCAGCTCCGAATGAACAGTACTGAATGTTTGACTCAATGAATGTTACCGAAGTCATTTTTGAAAAATCAAAGAAACACATTAAAAAGCGTGTCTTGTCTGCCTTGACATTGTTGAATGAGCAGTGACGGAATGTACAGCCGTAAAACTTTTTTGAAGAAATATCAATTCCTTCAAAGTTGATATTGTCTGCATTAAGCCCTACGATTTTTTCATTATCCATAATGAATTTTATTGCTTCGTCTGCGCTTGAAAAAACTTTTTCATCAGTAAACATATATTAATGTTATGCCATTGAAAGGTTTTAGTCAAATAGATAGAATTGAATTATGTGTTGGAAATGCCTTAACAATATTGAAGTAGAAGAACCTGTAAGCCGCAGTGCAGAATGCCCTGTATGCCATAAGGATTTACATTCATGTAAAAACTGCGTGTATTATGCTCCCGGAAGTCATTACGACTGTCACGAAACAATTGAAGAAATTGTTGTTGATAAGGAAAAAGCAAATTTCTGCGATTCGTTCAAACTAAAGCGTCAGTTTGCAGTTTCTTCTGTAAACGGAGGTTCTGCTTCTCAAGACAAAATTAATGACGCAAAAAAGGCATTTGAATCACTGTTTGGAAACTGAAATTTATGGAAAACGACAGCCAGTCAATTGACTTTGCATTCATCGACAGCGGTACAGGCGGAATACCTTACGTAACATACCTTAAGGAAAAAGCTCCTTACGCAAGATGCGTTTATGTTGCAGATACAAAAAATTTTCCTTACGGTGAAAAAACTCATGAACAGATTTGCGACGCCGTAAATGATTTGTGTAAAAAAATAATTGAAAGATTTTCTCCAAAAGCAATTATAATGGCATGCAATACAATGTCAGTAAATACGCTTGATGTCGTGCGAAGGAATTTTCCTGACACGAAATTCGTTGGGACAGTTCCGGCTATAAAGCTTGCTGCTTCAGTTTCAAAAAAAAGATGCATTGGTCTTCTGGCAACAAACTCTACAGTTAACCATCCGTATAATAAAAAGCTTAAGGAAGATTTTGCTTCTGACTGTAAGCTTGTGCTTCGTGCTGATCCGGAATTAATTTCCTTTATTGAGCATAAATCGTTTACGGCTACTCAGGAAGAAAAACTGGCTGCTGTAAAACCTGCAGTTGATTTCTTTAAAAAAGAAGGCTGCGACGTAATTATGCTGGGATGTACTCATTTCCTTAACCTTACCAGTGAATTCAACGAATTATGCGGCCTGGACATTTCAGTTGTCGATTCAAAGGAAGGTGTTGTAAAAAGAGCACTTAATATAGTAGAAAATGAGCTGGAAACTGATGCTTTTCCAGCAGAAACTTCCCTCTATATTACAGATCTGGCGGATACAAAGGACACTGAAGAGTACCAGATTATCTGCAGACGCTTTAATTTGAACTGGAAATCTCTATTTTGACCAAAATAACAGCGTTTTTTTATAAATTTCATACTTTTAAGCCATTTTTAAAACTGTTCGTTTGAAAAATCAAATAAATGTGCTAAACTTAAGTATTATTAATATTGTTAAAAATATTTTTTGAAAATCTGGAGAAGAAAATGAAGAAATTTCTTTGTCTTTTGTTAGTAACATTCATAATGCTGCCGCTTTGTGCTGTAGAACTTGCCTTTAAGCTTTCACCGGCTGTCGTACTTAACAATGAAACAATAGGTGCCAATAAAGATAAGGTTTATCAGCCTGGATTCAATGGATTCCTTCAGGCTGACGTTAATTTTTTTAACTTCCTGTCGGTAGGATTGGAAGGTGGTGCTGCTGTACAAAAGCTTAATAAATCTGATTCTCCATTTTCATTCGTTTACGGTGGTGCAGGATTAGGACTGTATTATTTCCCTCTTTCAAGACTTTATGTTGGAGGAGGAGCTTCAATCGGTTTATCACAGTTTTCTTATAAACCGCAGACTTCAGATGATGCTTCAGGATCTGATAACGGTGGTATTTCTGAACCTAATGACTATTGGATTATGTACTGGAGGGCTTATGCTGAAGCAGGTTTCAGAATTAATCCAAACCTCTGCATTAATGCAAATGCAAGTTATCTTGTAAATACAAATGTCAACAAGAACTTTACGGTAGGTGCTTCTGTCCGCGTAAGCTTTGATGCCGGTTCAAAGGCAACTTCTAACCTTAACGTAACGCTTTCACAGGAAGATTCGGTCATTCCTTACTTTACATCGCTTTACAGAACAAATCCTATAGCAACGATTACAGTAAAGAATTCGGAAACTGCTGAAATCCGCAATGTAAAGGTAAACTTCATTGCAGGTAAATACAGTTCAAGTATGATTGAATGTGCTACTGCAAAGGTAATCAATAAAAACAAATCAATGGACTTCCCGGTACTTGCAGACTTCTCAAATGATATCCTCAACATAAGTGAAGATGCAAAAATTACAGGTGAAATCATTATTGAATATGAACTTCTCGGTAAGAAAAAGCAGTCAGTTCATCCTGTCGTAATTTCCGTATACAACAGAAATACATTCTTCTGGAATGACAGTTCTGCAATAGTTTCATTTGTTTCTCCTGATACAACAGAAATCCTTGAAGTAGCAAAATATCTTGCAGGTGTAGAAAGAAATAACCTTTACACTGGCATGAACCGTAATGTTCAGTTTGCAGCTTCAATCATGGAAGGTTTACGCCTTTCAGGAATTACTTATTCAGAAGACCAGACAACTCCTTATACACAATATCATCTTTCTGAAGATGCTGACTTCATTCAGTTCCCGTTGCAGACATTGAACTGTCTTTCTGGTGACTATGATGACCTTGGTATCCTTATAGCATCTTGTCTTGAATCTGTAGGCGTACAGACTTCTCTTGTTGTTACAGATGATGATTTCCTTGTACTTGTAGGACTTGGAATTGATGCTTCTGCTGCTGAATCACACTTTACTGATACAAACCAGCTTATAACAACTGATGATGATGTATACCTTATCCTTTCAATGGCTAACTTTGAAAAAGGCTTTACTGCTTCAAGACTGGCAGGAGCTGCTGCAGACCTTTCTTCTGCAGAATTCATAGACATTCACTCTTTGTGGGAATCTTATCCACCTGTTGCATTCAGCGGTTCGGGCACAAACTTCAAGAAGCCTGTTCAGTCAGAAATTGAAGCTGCTACAGATGCTGCCATAAAGGAATATGTTAAGGGTGAACTTGAACCAATAATCAGCAAGGTTTCTTCTACCGGCAACCTGAATAAAATTGGTGTTGCTTACGTAAGGGCTGGCCTTTATGATCAGGCTCTCGTTCAGTTCAGAAAATCTGCTGCTCAGGGAAATGTTTCCGGAATGAATAATCTCGCAAACGTTTATACAATCCAGAAAAAGTATGCAGAAGCTGCAGAAATATACAGAAGGGTTATTTCATTAAAGCCGGATAACAAGACTGCATTGAAAGGACTGGAAAACGTTTCAGCAAAACTCGAGCAATAAGTTATTAGATAGGAAATAAGTATGAAGAAAAAATTACTTTTACTAAGTATTATTTTATTCAGTGTAAATACATTGTCCGCTTTGGAATTCCAGCTTCGTCTGCTTCCTCATTACAGTTTTGCTTCGAACAAGAATTACGAAAACGTATTGGGCGGTACTCTTTCTGCTGATTTTATTCCACTTACATTCAATAAGGAAAGTGACAATATAAGTTTTTCCCTTCAGGGTGTATTTGAGTGGTTGAAGGTAAAGGATACTTCTTTTTCAAATACAGCTCTTGGTGCCAATTTTGCTGTAGGTTATTCACACCGTTTTACTGACAGGATCGGCATTTCTCCGGAAGTATTTGCCGGTGTTTACAATATTCCAGAAATTGAAGCAGTAATTCAGGAAAAGACAGACACAACTCCAGAAGAAAAAAGAACTATTTCTTCTTTAAGCGGTATTGTAGTAGGCGGACGTCTTGGCGCAGACTTCTATCTTTCTCCGGAACTTCAGCTTTCATTGTGGGGCGGTTACAAAAGCTATCTTTATAAACCGGAACCATTCATGAATTCTTTTGAAGTAGGAATCGGTGTCAAATATAATTTTGCAAAAGGTCTTTTCGTTAAGTCAAAGGTTGAAAACATAGAGAATACATTTGAACCATTGTTCCCTGTATTCTACTCACGCTACGACAATCAGGTGTTTGGTAAAGCAAATTTTGTCAACAACGAAATCAATGACATAACAAATGTTAAGGTTTCTGTTTACATTCCGCAGTATATGTCAGCACCTAGTGTTGCAGCAGAATATCCTGTCGTAAAGAAAGGTCAGACTTTCTCTGCAGACTTTACTGCATTCCTTAACGAAAACCTCATGAACAACATGCAGGGCGGTAAGGCTGACGCAAGAATCATTGTTACATACAATTCTCTTTCAAAGAAAATGGAATATGAGAAACTTGTTGAAATCAATACGTTAAGCCGTAACTCAATGACATGGGCAGACGACAGGGCAGCAAGTGCTTTCGTTTCAGGAAGAGACGCTTCAGCATTACAGTTTGCTCGTCAGGTAGCTTCTGTTGTTAAGAAGGAACTTGATCCTTCTGTTCCACGCAACATTCAGTATGCAGCAGCAATTTTCTGTGCCCTGAAGGAATACGGTATTAACTACGTAGTTGACCCTTCAAGTGCTTTCTCTGATAACGTTGGAACTATGTCTGTAGACTTCCTTCAGTTCCCTTATCAGTCACTTATGTATCACGGCGGTGACTGTGACGACTTGTCTATCTTAAACTGTTCACTTCTTGAAGCTCTTGGCATCAATACAGCATTCATTACTGTTCCAGGCCATATCTACATGGCATTCGATTCAGGTGTAGCACCTTCTGAAGCAGAAACTTACCTGAGAAACGGAAGATATATCATGGTAGAAGATAAAGTCTGGATTCCTGTAGAAATTACACTTTCTCAGGATACATTCAACCTTGCATGGTATTACGGTATAAACGAATGGAAGAAGAATGAAGATGAAGCAAATCTTCTGCCGTTGTATAACTGTTGGGATGAATATAATGCTGTATCAGTTCCAGATTCAGAAATTGCCATTGAAATGCCTGATGCTGAAGAAATAAGGGCAATGTTCAGGGAAACAATGACAATCCTTAAAGGAAAGTATATAAGATAATCTTTACGGTTAAAGATTATGCTTTAAAAAAGAAAAGCTTCAGTCAAACGGCTGAAGCTTTTTTTATGTGTAAGCAAAAATGTTTTTGTTAATGATTAAAGTCTTTCTGCAATGGCGTCAATGAATTCCCAGCTGTTGAGGATTTTCTTTGCTGCCGGTTCTGCAATGCGTGCAATGTCGCCTGTCATGTAACCGTCTTCAATTGTCTGTAAAGTAACTTTTTCAAGCTTCTTTGCAAAATCAACAAGATCCTGTGTTCCGTCAAGTTCACCGCGCTTAGCAAGAGCTCCTGTCCAGGCAAAAATAAGTGCTACTGGGTTAGTAGAAGTTTTTTCGCCTTTAAGGTAGCGGTAATAATGCTTCTGTACTGTACCGTGGCTTGCTTCAAATTCGTACTTGCCGTCAGGGCTTACAAGAACAGATGTCATCATTGCAAGACTGCCGCATGCTGAAGCAATCATGTCGCTCATAACGTCACCGTCGTAGTTCTTTGTTGCCCACATAAAGCCGCCTTCGCTTCTCATAACGCGTGCTACTGCATCATCAATAAGTGTGTAGAAATATTCAATTCCGGCTGCTTCGAATTTTGCCTTGAATTCTTCATCAAAAATCTTCTGGAAAATTGCCTTGAAGTTACCGTCGTATGTTTTGGAAATTGTGTCCTTAGCACCAAACCATACTGAAATCTTTTTGTCGAGTGCATATGTAAAGCAGCAGCGTGCAAAGCTTTCAATTGATTTGTCTATGTTATGAATACCCTGAATGATGCCAGGTCCCTTCATGTTCATGATTGTTCTGCGTATTTCAGTTCCGTCTTCACCAGTAAATACTAATTCAGCAAGACCTGCACATGGTGTTTTGATTTCGCAGTTCTTGTAAACGTCACCGTATGCATGGCGGCCGAGTACAATCGGTTTTTTCCAGCAGCTTACTGTTCCGTGAAGGTTCTTTACAAAAATAGGCTCTCTGAAAACTGTACCGTCAAGTTCTGCACGGATGATTCCGTTTGGAGAAGGTGTGAGCTGTTTAAGGTGATATTCTTCAACACGTGCCTGGTTAGAAGTAATTGTTGCGCACTTTACGCCGACGCCAAGACGCTTGATTGCTTCTGCAGACTTGTATGTAATTTCGTCATTTGAATCATCACGGCTTTTTAAACCAAGATCATAGTATTCTGTTTTCAAATCAATGAATGGAGTAAGCAGTTTGTCCTTGATTACCTGCCACAAAACTCTTGTCATTTCATCGCCGTCAAGTTCAGCAATTGCGTTTTTCATCTGTATTTTTGACATTGTATTTTCTCCTATAACAACACCGTTCAGGTTAATGAATTATATAAAAAAAAAGTATCTCTGTATAGAATATTATTCTTTTATAAGACGTTCCAGAAGACATTCGCAGCCTTTTTTTATCTGGCGGAATGTAAGAGAAAAATTGTTTGAAAACCACGGGTCTGCTATGTCACCTGGTGTGTCCGTAAAGTCGAGCAGCTTGTATATTTTACCGGAGGGGTTTGTCCCCATGATACGCATTATGTTACGCATATTGTTTGAATCCATGACGATTATGTAATCATAAATGTTGTAGTCACCGCGTGTAACCTGACTTGCGTAATGAGGCTCGAGACGTATTCCGTTGCGGTTTAGTTCAGCTTTTGCAGGAGGGTAGATTGGATTGCCAAGTTCTTCCGTGCTTGTTGCCTTTGAACTGATTGTGAATCTGTCGGAAAGACCGGCTTCTTCTGCAAGAGATTTCATTATGAATTCAGCCATAGGGGATCGGCATATGTTACCGTGGCAGACAAAAAGAATGCCTGTTTTTTGATTTTTCATAGTCAAATTATAAAAGAATTCAAAATTTAACAAAAGATGAAATTTTGTCATTTATTGAAAATTTTTAAGAAAAAAATTGCATTTCTATGTATAATATTAAATATGAGAATATTACTTGTAGAAGATGAAGTCCGCCTTTCGCAGGCGTTGGTTGAAATTTTCCAGAAGAATAAATTCGGAGTAGACGCAGTTTATACAGGCCCTGACGGTTTGAAATATGCACAGAGTGGAATATACGATGTTGTACTGCTCGATATTATGCTTCCTGGAATGGATGGTATTCAGATTCTTAAAACTCTCCGCGAAGAAAAGAATCAGGTTCCAGTATTACTGCTTACTGCAAAAGATGAAGTAGGCGATAAGGTAAGAGGCCTCGACTGTGGTGCAGACGATTACATGACAAAACCGTTCAGCACAGACGAACTTCTTGCACGTGTAAGAGCCCTTACAAGAAGAAAGGGTGATGTTAAGGAAGATACAGTAACATTCGGTGACCTTGTTCTTAACAAGAATACATGTGAACTTCAGAAAGTAGGCGGCGAAGCAATAAAGCTTTCACTCAAGGAACTTCAGATAATTGATCTTCTTTTTGAAAATCCAAAACAGATTATTAAGAAGGAACGCATCATTGAAAAAATCTGGGGCGGTGACAGTGATGCAGAATACAACAATGTAGAAGTATACATTTCATTCATAAGAAAGAAGCTTGAAGCCATAAAGGTTAAGACAACAATCAGAACATCAAGAGGAATCGGTTATTCTCTGGAAGAAGGCTGATCTGAATTTCCAGTAATTTAAAAAATGGAAGAAGATGTTTTTAACCGTTTAAGAAGCAGGCTTGCTGTCGGTATCATCGCTGTATTCGGTACGATACTTGCCCTTCTTATTACGGCATTCAATTTATTTCTTAGTTACTCAAATTCCCAAACTTCAAATGCTTTGATGGAAGAACTTGTTGAAAATAAGGGCGTGCTTTATTCTTCTCTGGCAAATCAGAATGATTTAAACAGTCAGCAGTCTGGTTACAAGGACTTCTTTTCTGCATACATTGATTTGCAGGGAAACGTTACACGGATAATTTCAAACTTCAGCAATCAGGATTACGCTGATGAAAAATATTCTTCCAGATTGATAAAGGATATTCTTTCACGTCATTCGCTTAAAGGCAATTATACAATATTCGGTTACCGCATTGTAAATGAGCCGGACGGTTATCTTATAATTCTTCTTGACCGCAAGAATGATATTGACCAGCAGATGAACTTTGCCTACATTTCGATTGCCATTTTTGCCATCTCACTGCTTATCAGTTACTTTATTGCGTGGATATTTGCAATGAAGGCAGTAAAGCCTGTTGAAGAAAGTTACATCAAGCAGAAGCAGTTTATTGCAGATGCAAGCCATGAGTTAAAGACTCCAATAGCTGTTATTGGCGCAAACATTGATGTTTTAAAAAATGAAATACCGGACAACAAATGGGTAAATTATATCGAAACTGAAAACATAAGAATGAGTGCCCTTGTAAAAGACCTTCTGTATCTTGCAAAGAACGATGTAGGTCGTGACAAGCTGCAGATGCTTCCGTTCGATTTTGTTGAATGCGTAAATGTTGCAGCCCTTCCGTTTGAAAGCGTTGCATTTGAACAGGGAAAGCTCTTTGACCTTGAAATGCCTAAGACTCCAATTCCAATTCTTGCAGACGAAGCAAAAATTAAACAGACTGTAATTGTTCTTATAGACAATGCGTTGAAGAACACTGACCGCGGCGGCAGGATTAAAGTTACTGTTTCTTCTGAAGGCAAGCAGAATGTTGTTAAGGTATTCAATTCGGGACACGGTATTGCTCCTGAAGACATGAATAAAATATTTGACAGATTCTACAGGGCAGACACTTCGCGTGACAGAAATACAGGCGGTTACGGACTTGGTCTTTCCATTGCACAGACTATTGCAAAGGCTCACGGCGGAAAAATTACTGTTTACAGCCGCGTTGATGAGTATGCAGAATTTGTGCTTTCACTTCCTAAGAAAATCAATTAGTTTCCGAATGTTTGCAAAGAGGCGGCTTGTTTGCAAGGGAGTGCCTGTCCGCAAAGATGCGCCTTGTTCGCAAAGATGTGCGTGTCCGCTAACCAGACTTAATAAATTCTATTTTGAGAAACGTTACTTATTTTTGAATTCTCTTGAAAATCTTACTGTATTTTACTAATATACGTTATGGAATTACTTGAAGAAAGAATCAGAAAAGACGGAGAGGTTCTTCCTGGAAATATTTTGAAGGTTTCCAGCTTTTTAAATCATCAGATTGATGTTCAGCTGCTAGATGAACTTGGAGCAGAATTCAAGCGGTTATATAAAGATACACCAGTTACAAAAATCCTTACAGTTGAAGCAAGCGGAATTGCAGTAGCATGTTCTGTTGCGCGTCAGTTTGGAGTTCCTGTTGTTTTTGCAAAAAAGCATCAGTCAAGCAACGTTAACGAAGACGTTTATTCTACAACGGTGTGGAGTTTTACTCATTCAAAAAATTACAATGTTGTTGTTTCAAAGAAATATCTTAGTGCAGAAGACAAGGTTCTTATTGTAGATGATTTTCTTGCTAACGGCAGCGCTCTTGCAGGTCTTCTTGATCTTGTTAACAAGGCTGGTGCTGAAGCTATGGGTGCGTGCATTGTAATAGAAAAAGGCTTTCAGGACGGCGGCGAAAAACTTCGCAGTGAAGGCGTAAGGATTGAAAGTCTTGCAATTATTGATTCAATGTCACCTGACGAAGGAATTCAGTTCAGGCATTGATATATATCGAAGCAGATGCTTCTAAGGAGTTTTTATGAAATTTAATAAGATTGCAGTTGTTGCAATTTGTGCAGCCCTTCTTGCTATGACAGGCTGTTCAAAAAAAGCTGAAACAAAATCAAAGGAAATCACAAAAGACAACATTAAGATTGGTTTTGTTTACATTGGTTCAATTAACGATGAAGGTTATACTCAGGCACACGACAGAGGCCGTCTTGCAGTAGAAAAGATGGGTTACAAATGTGCATATATCGAAAATATTGACGATTCAAATACAGCAGCTTGTGAATCAGCAATCAGAAACCTTATTGAAGGTGAAGGCTGTAACGTAATCTTTACAACAAGCTTTGGATTTATGGACGGAACAGCTAACATGGCTAAAGAATATCCGAACGTAATCTTCAATCACTGTTCAAGCGATGTACACAATGATTCTAACCTTGGTTCATACTTTGGTAAGATTTATCAGGCACGCTACCTCGCAGGTATTGCAGCTGGTCTTCGTACTCAGGCAAACAAGATTGGTTATGCAGCAGCATTTGCAATTCCAGAATGTATCCGCGGTATCAACGCATTTACACTTGGCGTACAGTCAGTTAACCCTGATGCAACAGTAGAAGTTGTATGGACTTCAACATGGTATGATCCAGCTGTAGAAAAACAGGCTGCTCTTGAACTTTTAAACAAAGGCTGTGATGTTATTGAACAGCATCAGGATACAACAGCTCCACAGATTGCAGCTCAGGAAAAAGGTGCATGGTGTCTTGGCTACAACGTACCAACTCCAAACGCAGCTCCAAAAGCTTACCTTACAGCACCAATCTTTGACTGGACTGTTTACTACACAAAAGCTGTTCAGAGCGTACTCGACAAGACATGGACTCCAACATTCTACTGGGGCGATATGTCTACAGGTCTTGTTGGTCTTGATAATCTTTCTTCTCTCTGTGCAGAAGGAACAAAAGAAGCTATTGATCCAGTTCAGAAAAAAATTGCATCTGGTGAATTTGATCCATTCATGGGTCCACTCTATGACCAGGAAGGTACACTTAAAGTTGCTGCCGGTTCACAGATGAAACCAGAAGAAATCTGGAACATGAACTGGTTCGTTAAAGGTGTAATTGGTAAGACAAACTAAGTTTTACATTCTTTAACTGATATTGGTTATTGCGGGCTGGCGGAGTATTGCTTTATTCCGTTAAGCCCGCAGTTTTGTTTTCTGCTATTGAAAAAAAATGGAATACATTTCTTTACAGCATATTTCAAAAACATTTGGACCTGTTAAGGCAAATGATGATGTTTCTCTCGAAATAAAAAAAGGTGAAATACTTTCGCTTCTTGGAGAAAACGGAAGCGGTAAGACAACTTTACTCAACATGCTTTCCGGAATTTATGCGCCGGATTCAGGAAGAATATTCATTGACGGAAACGAATACTTTTTTGCAAGCCCGTCTGATGCAATCAACGCAGGAGTTGGTATGGTTCATCAGCACTTTAAGCTTATTTCCGTAATGACAGCTCTTGAAAATATTACGATTGGCGAAAAGAAAGGCTTTTTCGTAAACAGAAAAGAAATTAGAAATAATATTTTAGCTCTCGAAGAAAAATTCGGTCTTTACATAGATCCGGATAAAAAAATATATGACATGTCTGTTAGTGAAAAGCAGACAGTAGAAATCATTAAGGTTTTGTACCGCGGTGCAAAGGTTTTGATTCTTGACGAACCGACTGCAGTTCTTACACCACAGGAAACAACAAAACTGTTTGAAGTTCTGCGCAAGATGCGTGAAGCAGGATGTACTGTAATAATCATTACACACAAGCTTCAGGAAGTAATGGATATTTCAGACAGGGTAGCTGTTCTGCGTCAGGGAAAGAATGTAGGCATCGTAAACACAAGCGAAACTACACCGCAGGAACTTACGAACTTAATGGTAGGCCATGCAGTAAATCTTGAAATCGAATGTCCAAAGGTTGAACCTTCAGCAGAACCTCTTCTTACCGTAAAAAATCTCTGTTTAAAGAATACGGAAGAAAACAGGACGATTCTTGACGACATGACATTCAATCTTCACGGCGGAGAAATAATCGGTATTGCAGGCATTGCAGGCAGCGGTCAGAAGGAATTGTGTGAAGCAATAGCCGGTCTTTGCAAACCTGACACAGGTTCAATCAAATTCATGGACAATGAGCTTATCGGCATGTCACCTCTTGAAATAAAAAAGCTTGGCGTAAGGATGAGCTTTGTTCCTGAAGACAGACTTGGTATGGGGCTTGTAGCCGGAATGAATATTATCGATAACGTAATGCTCAAGACGTATGACGAATCAAAAGGCCTTTTCATGAACAGGGAAGCAGGCATTCAGAGGGCAAACGCAATTGTAGGTACATACGATATTTCTACTCCTTCAATAAAGCAGGCAGTTAAAAAACTTTCAGGCGGTAACATCCAGAAGGTGCTTCTTGGACGTGAAATTGACATGCAGCCAAAAGTTCTTGTAACAGCATATCCTGTACGCGGACTTGATATTGGTGCTTCGTTCATCATCTACAGCATGCTTAACAAACAGAAGCAGAAGGGTGTAGGAATTATTTTTATAGGCGAAGATCTTGATGTTCTTCTTGCAATAAGCGACAGGCTTATGGTAATTCACGACGGAAAAATTATGGGTATAGAAAATCCAAAAAATCTTACCAAGGAACAGGTAGGCCTTATGATGGTTGGCGAAAAACTGGAGGCCGCAGAATGATTAGAATTGTAGCTAAGCCGGAAGTAAGCGGCTGGAAGGGAAGTGTATTAAGGATATGCGCTGTTGTTGCAGCAGTAGCAGCTTCTGCCGTAATCATGGCATTCATGAAATACAATCCGTTCGTTGTAATAGCAAAAATTTTCAAAGGTTCAATAGGAAGTGCATTCAGTTTTAAATCTACGCTGAACAAGGCTGTTCCTCTTGCAGTACTTTCTTTGGGAACAGCAGCTGCTTTCAGGATGAAGTTCTGGAACATTGGTGGTGAAGGACAGTTTTATGTTGGCGCAATGGGCGCAACAATCATCGCATTGAATTTCCCTGATCTTCCTGCGATTATACTTCTTCCGCTAATGTTTTTGACTGCACTCGTATTCGGCGGACTTTATGCAATGATTCCTGCTTTGCTCAAGGCTAAATGGAATTCAAGCGAAACTCTTGTAACGCTCATGCTTAATTATGTTGCGCAGAAATTCATTTCTTATTTGCAGTACGGTCCATGGAAAGACCCGAACGGAAACGGTTTTCCAAAGATTGCAAAATTTTCAGAAAACGCTTTTCTTCCAAAGATTGGCGGTGTTCATATAGGCTGGATAATTACAATTGTTCTTGCAGTTATTCTTTTTGTTCTTTTTAAGAAGACAAAGCTTGGCTACGAAATTGATGTCATCGGTGAAAGCAATGCTACTGCTCGTTATGCGGGCATTAACGTAAACAGGGTAATGTTTATTGCAGTAATGATAAGCGGCGGTCTTTGCGGTGCAGCTGGAATGATGCAGGCTTCGGGAATTGAACATTCTCTTACAGACCAGCTTTCCGGCGGTTTGGGATTTACTGCTGTAATTACAACATGGCTTGCACGTCTTGATCCTCTTCTGATTGTTGCTGTTTCATTTGCTTTTTCAATGCTGCTTCAGGGCGGAACTTACCTTCAGGTATCAATGCGTATTCCGGCTTCAATGGCAGAAATTCTTCAGGGAATAATTATTTTCTTCGTACTTGGAAGTGAATTTTTCCTGCGCTATAAATTTGTGTTTACAAAAAAGAGTTCTGCTAAGGCAGAAAATTCTTCTGCAAAAGACGGAGGTAACGAATAATGTTTTTGACTACACTTGAATTATTTTTACAGACTTCCGTTCAGACTGGTACACACATTCTGTTTGCAATTTTAGGCGGAATACTTTGCGAAAAGGCTGGAAATTCAAACTTAGGTATAGAAGGCATGATGCTTCTTGGAGCAGTTGCCAGTTTTGGAACTGCGCTTGCTACAGGTAATCCTGTTCTTGCCATGATTGCAGCCGGTCTTGCAGGAACAGCAGGCGCTTTGATTTACGGATTCATTACAATTACTTTGCGCGGCAATCAGATTGTTACCGGCTTAGTGCTTACGATTTTTGGCGGCGGTGTTTCGGGCTTCTTTGAAAAAACATTGAGCGGTAAGGCTCTTCCGGAAAATGTTCTTGCATTCTTTGCTCCTAAACAGATTCCTCTTCTTTCAAGAATTCCTGTCATTGGAAAAATGTTCTTTGACCAGAGCATTTACATTTACCTTAGCATTATTCTTGCTGTACTCATTTACATTTATCTTCATTATACAAGAAGCGGTCTTAACCTTAGGGCAACTGGTGAAAATCCTGGAGCTGCAGATGCTTCGGGTGTTAACGTAACTGCTGTTAAATATGCTCATGTTCTTGCAGGAGGTTTCCTCTGCGGACTTGGCGGTTCTTTCCTTTCACTGGTATTTGTTCCGCGCTGGCAGAATAACATTACTGCTGGTGCCGGCTGGATTGCTGTTGCGTTTATTATTTTCTGTACATGGGATCCGCTTAAGGCTATGCTTGCTTCATGGGCATTTGGTGCGCTCCGCGGAATTGGCTTTAAGTTCCAGGGATTCATGAATGCTCAGCTGCTTGATATTCTTCCTTATGCTGCAACTATTCTTATCCTTATCTTTATCAGTATGCAGAAAAAGAAGGAATATCAGCCTCCGGAAGGATTAAGTACGCCTTATTTCAGGGAAGAACGTTAAAAGAACTTAGTGTTGTTCGCTCCGGCTTGTGCTGTGATAAATTACTGTCTGAAAAGTGGATTAACTGTTTGCTGGGTTTGTTAAAGAATTCATCTGTTGGCTCAAGCTGCTCCGCTCACTGCCGCTCACTGCGTTCGCTTTTCCTTCCCATCTGGTCGGCGTTCGCTCCGCACCTGCTGGGTTGAACTTCGTTCAAACCCAGAAAATCTTTTTAAACAAAAAAAACCTTCTGCTAAGAGAAGGATTACTACGCCCCCTGCTGGGTTTGAACCAGCGACACATGGATTAACAGTCCATTGCTCTACCACCTGAGCTAAGGGAGCATGTTCTTGTGAACAATCTGAATATATAGGAAATGAAAAAAAGTGTCAATATGTAAAGACAAGAATTAATTCAAATAATTTGCAAAAATAGGGTGGGGCAATCTGTATATGAGAGTCTGATTATGTTATACTCATACAAAACAGATTTAAGAGGAAAAAATTGGCTGATATTCATGTTTTTGACAAACCGCCGGAAGACGCGCCCGTAAATAATTTTGTTCATCTTCATGTACATTCTGATTATTCTCTTCTGGACAGTTGTGCCAAGCTTGATCCCCTTATCAATAAAGCAGTTCAGTTAAAGATGCCTGCACTGGCTTTAACAGACCACGGCAATATGTTCGGTGTACTTAACTTTGAACATATCTGTCATGCGAACGGAATTAATCCTATTGTAGGCGAAGAATTTTATGTTGCTTACGGAAGCCACCTTAAGCAGGAAGATGCACCGTACGGCAAAAACGGAAAAGGCTGCCATTACTTCCACTTGATACTTCTTTGTGAAAACGAAACCGGCTACAAGAACATGAGCTGGCTTTCTTCAATTGCGTATACAGAAGGACTTTACCGCGGTAAGCCAAGAATTGACTGGGAACTGCTTGAAAAATACCACGAAGGATTAATCTGCTTAACGGCATGTATTCAGGGTGAACTGCCGCAGCTTCTTCTTGCAGGACGTGACGACGAAGCAAAGGAACTTGCGCTTAAGTATAAAAATCTTTTTGGTCCGGACCATTATTACATTGAATTACAGGACCACGGTTTAAGCGACCAGAAAATTGTAGCAAAGAAATTAATTGCACTTGCCCGTGAACTTGATATTCCTCTTGTCGTAACAAACGATATTCATTACCTTGAAAAAGAAGATGCTGAAGCTCAGGATGCATTGCGCTGCATTGGCTTCAAGAATCTGCTTGACCAGCCTCACCAGACAATGGGTGAAGGAAGAAGCGAATGGTACTTCAAGAATGAAGAAGAAATGCGCAAACTGTTTCCTGATATTCCTGAAGCTTACGAAAATACACTCAAGATTGCAAACATGTGCAACCTTACAATCCATCAGTACAAGACTCAGGAACTTAAGGATTGTCTTCCACGGTTTGAGCTTCCAAAGGAATTCCAGACACATGGAGATGACTATCAGGCTGACCAGAATGACTACGTACGCTATCTTGTAGAAACGGGCCTTAAAAAGCGCTACAAGGAAATTACTCCGGAAATACGCGAACGCTGCGAATACGAACTTGGCATTATATTCAACATGGGCTTCAGCGGTTACTTCTTGATCGTTTGGGAATTCATCAACTGGTCAAAGTCAACTTACGACAATGTTAACAAAAGGCCTAAGCCATACATTCCGATTGGTCCTGGACGCGGTTCCGGTGCAGGTTCACTTGTTGCTTATGCAATGACTATTACTGACATTGATCCTTTCAGATACAAGCTTATTTTCGAAAGGTTCCTTAATCCAGAACGTGTATCAATGCCTGATTTTGACGTTGATATGGACTTCGACTTTCGACAGGACATCATTCAGCATACACGCGATTTGTACGGAGATCCTCAGGTTGGTCACATCGTAACGTTTGGTACGCTTAAGGCTAAGCAGGTTATTGCTGATGTAGGCCGTGTTCTTGACATTCCGCTTAATGAAGTAAACATGTTAAAGAAATGCATTCCGGATAATCCAAAGGCTAAGCTTAAGGATGCATTTTCTCCGCCAACTGAAAAATTCCCAGACGGCGGTCAGCTCATTCCGTATACTGATTACGAAAAATATCCGCGCTACAAACGCCTTTTCGAACTTGCAAAAAAACTTGAAAACGTAAACAGAAATACCGGTCTCCACGCAAGCGGTATGGTAATCGGTCTTACTGCGCTTCCAAACTGGGCACCTGTTTTCATGGATCCTAAGACTAAGGAAGTAGGCGTTCAGTATACAATGGATATAATTGAGCCATGCGGTCTTGTAAAATTTGACTACCTTGGACTTAAGACGCTTTCGTTAATACGTTATGCCGAAACAATAATCAATAAGCACAAAAAGCCAGAAGAACCGGAATTCCGCTGCGATACTGTAAGCGAAACTGATGAAAAGACATTTGACCTTTTCTGCCGCGGAGACTCTGTTGCAGTATTCCAGTTTGAGTCCCCTGGCATGCAGAAGATTCTTCGTCAGGCTCAGCCAAGATGCATTGAAGAGCTTGTTGCGTTGAATGCTCTTTACCGTCCGGGCCCAATGGACTACATTCCTAATTACATTGACGGAAAGTGGAAACCGGAAACAATTCATTACCCTGATCCGTGTCTTGAAGGAATCCTTAAGGAAACATACGGCGTTATGGTTTACCAGGAACAGGTTATGCAGGTAAGCCAGAAGATTGCAGGCTTCTCGTTAGGCGGTGCCGATATGCTTCGTCGTGCCATGGGTAAGAAAAAGCCAGAAGTTCTTATGGGCAAGAAAGTTGAATTCGAAGAAGGTGCCGTTAAGCAGGGCTTTACAAAAGAACATGCCGATGAAATATTCGAAATCATGATTCCGTTTGCGGGATACGGTTTCAATAAATCTCATGCTGCAGCTTATTCTGTTCTTGCTTACCGTACGGGCTGGCTTAAGGCTAACCGTCCTGCTGAATTCATGGCTGCAAACCTTACGAATGAAATTACTTCTACAGACGGTCTTCCTGCTTACATTGAAGAAGCAAGAAAAATGGGTGTTCCTGTAGATCCGCCGGATGTTAACCGTTCAGATTCAATATTCGATGTAGTAGACGGTCATATTGTATTTGGTTTCTGCGGAATTAAGGGAATGGGCCGTGGTGCTGCAGAAGCAATCGTTCGCGAAAGGGAAAAGAACGGTCCGTTTAAAGACTTCATGGATTTCCTTGAACGCTGTCTCTATTTGAAAGACGAACTTACTGAAGAAGAAAAGAAAGAAGGCAAGCCGGGCAAGCAGTCAATCAATAAAAAAGCAATTGAAGTTTTGATAAGGACTGGTGCATTCGACAAGCTTGGACAGAACCGCTCAACATTAATCCTTAATTACGAAAGGGCAATCGAATACGTAGAAAAGAAAAATACCGGTTCGGAATACGGACAGGTATCATTGTTTGAAGATACAGATGAAAAAGTTTTTGCAGACTTTAAGTTTGAAGAAGAAGAAGAATTCCCTGATATGGAAAAGCTCAACATGGAAAAAGAGCTTATCGGCTGTTACGTTTCGGGACATCCTCTGGACAGATGGCGCAAGGTAATTGAATCATGCGCTACAGTAAACAGCTCAAACATTGACCGCTGTGCAAAGATAGCAAAGGCTGAAAAGGAAAGCATTGAAGCAAGCAACATGTCATGGCAGCAGAAAAAGAATGCCGGTACAGTTTATACTGCAATCGGTATGATTCAGGGACTCCGAACAATCACTACTAAAAAAGGCGACCCTATGGCTTTTGCAAAACTGTCTGACTTCAAGGGCGAAATAGACATTACGTTCTTCCCAAAGACATGGGAAGAAATAAAGCAGCGCATTGAACCGGAAGGCGTATATGCTTTCCGCGGAAAAGTTGACGGCAGCCGCGAAACACCGGGCTTCCTTGTTGACAGTCTGCTTGATATTGATAATCTTGAAACAAAATCTGTAAGTTCAGTTCACGTGCAGCTTAAGAAAGGCGGCTTTGGTTCAAATGAAATGGCAAATTTAAAGGATTTTTTATTTGCCGCTAACGGTAATTGTTCAGTATATTTTCATATAGAGACTGGCGGTAAATTATATATAATTAAAGCCGGAAATCAGTTAAAAGCTCCATCCGCACCAGAATTCATCCAGCGGTTAAAGGATTTATCGATGGTTGAAGAAGTCTGGACGGAATAATTTTGTTTATTGAGGTATAAAATGAATATTCTACAGGTAATTCTGCGTCTTGCTTCAGCTGCAATTTCTCTTTACACGCTTTTTTGCTTTATAAGGATTCTGTTAACATGGATTCCTAACATGGGCTACAACAAATTTACACTGTTTCTTGGAAAAATCTGCGATCCATACCTTAATCTGTTCAGGGGACTCAAGTGGCTCGTATGGGGAAGCCTTGACTTTAGTCCTGCAGTAGCGCTTTGTATTCTTGGCGCATGTTCTACAATCCTCGGTAACTTTGCTAATGCCGGTAAGGTTTCAGTTGGTGTGCTTTTAGCAATGGTTGTTTCGCTTGCGTGGTCAATTGTTTCTTCACTGCTTGTTTTTCTTGTTATCGTAATGATTATAAGGCTCATTATGCTTGCCGTTAACAAAAACTCATACAGCGGCGGTGCTCTTGTTAAAGCTTTTGACAGGGCAATTTCTTCCGTTGTGTTTAAGATTTCTGCTACATTCTACGGAAACAAATCAATTTCCTACAAGAAAGCGCTTATCTGTTCAGGAATTACTCTGTTTGCAATAGAACTTGGCGGTTCCCTTGTAATCAACGTACTTACAAATCTTTTGACAAGCCTTCCGTTCTAAATGACAGTCAGCGAATTGACAAATCCGGTAGAAACTCTTGGCGGAATAGGGCCAGCTGCAACAAAGCAGTTTGCCAGACTCAATATTTTTACCGTTGCCGATTTGCTTACAACTTATCCGCGTGAATACGAAGACAGAAGCAGCCGCGTTTATTTAAAAGATTTTGCAACTCACCAGAAAGTTCATACCGTTTGCAAAGTAATGGCACACGAATGGTTTGGTTACGGAAGAATGCGTACGCTTAAGATTGCAGTTTCTGACGGTACTGCAGATGCGTGGCTTATTGCGTTCAACAGGGCGTTTCTTGAAAAATCACTTCCTGAAGGTTCAATCATTTCTGTTACGGGGCATTTTGACGTAAGGTATAATGAGCTTCAGTCGTCATCATTCGAAGCAGAACGTCTTTCGTACGACGGTGAACTTTCTGAATACGAAAACAGCATAATTCCGGGAAGCGGTGTACTTCCTGTGTATCCGTTAACGGAAGGCCTTTCGCAGAAAAATTACCGCAAGGCTGTAGCTCAGGCTCTTAAGCTGTACGGCAAGTCTGTTCAGGATGAACTGCCGGCTCATATTTACGAACAGAGGCATCTTCTTCACAAGGCTGATGCACTCCGTATGATTCACGCTCCTGTCAGCACTGAAGAAACTCTTGCTGCAAAAAAAAGTCTTATCTACGAAGAACTTTATAAATATGAATATACTCTTGGAAAAAGAATATACCTTCACCGCGGTGTGCTTAACGGCGGCACTTCTTTGCAGAACGAATCTGCGGTTGCTCAACAGGACGCTCCTTTGCAGACTCCCGAAGTATCATCAGAAGAGTTCGCAAAAAAACTTTCTCCACGACAGAAGCGTCTTCTTGAACGCCTTTCGTTCGATTTAACTGATGACCAGAAGAAAGTAATTCTCGAAATGAACGAAGACATAGACCGCAGTGCAGAAGAATACAATCTTTTAAAAAACACGCCCCAAAAATTAACGCGTACACCGTTTTCAATGCAGCGACTTCTTCAGGGAGACGTAGGCACCGGAAAAACATTAGTGTGTTTCTTTGTATGCCTAAGGATTATCGATTACGGAGGACAGTGTGCGCTTATGGCACCAACGGAACTTCTTGCGCGGCAGCATGCGGAAAATGCTGCCTCTTTACTGGAGCCGCTTGAAGTTAAGGTTGCATTCCTTACGGGAAACGTAAAGGCTAAGGGAAGAGGACCTCTTCTTGAAGCATTGCGCAACGGTTCACTAAATATTGTAATTCGAGTACATGCGCTTTTTTCAACAAACGTAATATATAAGAATTTACAGCTTGCAGTCATCGATGAACAGCACCGCTTTGGTGTAACACAACGCGAATCAATTGTTGCAAAGGGACGCTTTTCTAAGGGACAGTATGCACATTCACCTGATCTGCTTATGAT
>JAZUKU010000209.1:0-11471 GCA_045643485.1 Treponema sp.
CAAACAAATATGCACCAAAAGATGTACTGCTTTGCTACAATGATTACAATGAATATGAAACTGCAAAGATGAACGAAATCTGCAATCTTCTTGAAGTCGGAGGCCAAGCGGTCTTAGGAAGACAAAGTTGGTCTGCAACTCCTTGGCTCACAGAACGACATGGCTACGATCCGACTTCTATGCAAACAAATATGCACCAAAAGATGTACTGCTTTGCTACAATGATTACAATGAATATGAAACTGCAAAGATGAACGAAATCTGCAATCTTCTTGATGCAGTAATTGCAAAAGAAAACGATGAAACATTACCGACAAGAATTGACGTAATGGGAATGCAGGCTCACGCAAGCGTCAATATTCCAGCTTCAACAATAGAAACTGCAATAAAGAAATATATTGCAAAAGGGCTGGACATTCATGTAACTGAACTTGATATTGCAACAGAAGTTGAAAACAATCAGACAACACTTGCAAAACGTTACAAGGAATACTACAACGTTTACTTGAAATACAGAAAGACTTCTGCAAAGAACGGCGTATCTTCGGTAACAATATGGGGACTCCGAGATGAAGACACATGGCTAAATGATAAATATCAGAAACAATGGCATGGTAATGTAAATCAATTCCCGCTTCTTTTCAAAGGAAGTAAATATTACTGTAAGCCGGCATTCTACAGCGTACTTGAAGCCGCTCAGAATTTTTCTGAATAAAAACGACATTTCTGTTCGCACAGGCAATTTCTGTCTGCGCGGGCAACTTCAGTCAGCAAAGAAAACATCTGTCTCCAGAAGCAGCATCAGCTTACCGGCGTCCAAAAGATTCCAGATTAGCAAGACCTCTCTTAAACTGAGGAATGCGTGCACATGCAGTAGTGTTAAGAGGACTTGTTTCCCCGCGCTTTAAGAAATGATAAGCAACACCTGCAATCATGGCACCGTTGTCACCGCAAAGTTTTAACGGTGGGAAAATACAGTTAAGTTCAGAATGTTCTGCAAGAAGAGCACGAAGCCTTGAGTTTGCAGCAACACCGCCTCCTGCTACAACAGTAGTAAGGCCTGTATCTTCAACGGCACGAAGCAGTCTGCTTACAAGAGTACGGCATGCAGTTTCCTGGAAAGCAGCAGCCATATTTTCATCAGTCTTTTCGTAACCGTCATTCCAGAACATATCCCTCTGGTGAATAACGGCAGTCTTTAATCCGCTGAACGAAACATCATAACGGTGGTCACCTTTTTCCATCTTAGGAATCGGGAAAGAAGCAGCACGGGCATCACCCTTCTGAGCAAGCCTGTCAATAATTACGCCGCCCGGGTAACCAAGATTGTAGAACTTTGCAACCTTATCAAAAGCTTCACCAACACTGTCATCAATTGTTGTGCCAAGAACTTCAAGATCATCAAATCCGTTAACCTTGGCAATAATTGAGTGACCTCCTGAAACAAGAAGTCCAAGGTAAGGATACTGAATGTCATTCTGAAGATGAGCCGCATACATATGTCCAAGCATGTGGTTAATTGCAATAAACGGTTTGCCGCAGGACCACGCAAGTGTTTTTCCAAAAGTAAGTCCTACAAGAAGTGAGCCCATAAGCCCCGGACGGTTTGTAGCAGCAATAGCATCAACATCATCAAGAGTCATGTTTGCTTCGTTAAGAGCCTGCTTTACAACAGGAAGAATCCATTCTGCATGCTTACGGCTTGCAATTTCCGGAACAACGCCTTTGTAAATCTGATGAAATGGAATCTGTGTAGCAACAACATTGCTTATGATTGTGTGACCGTCTTCAACAATAGCTGCTGCTGTTTCATCGCATGAACTTTCAATTCCCAAAACCTTCATATATATGCCTCTTTAATTCAACTCAATTATTTCAACAAATCTGATGCGTAACAAACGCGGTAACCCTTCTCCAGCAAAAGCGGATACATTTCTTCAAGCACGGAAGGAATAATGTCTACTGATTTATCTACGTGTCCAATTATTATAGCTTTTCCCTTTTTATTTGCAACACCAAGCGCCCTGTAAATCTGCTTAAGAATTTCGTCGCGGTTAACAACATCGTCCAGAAAAACATCCCTTTCCAGAATAGTCATGTCACGTTCAAGAGCAGCCTGCGGTGCCTTAGTTGCAGCCGTTGTACGTGAGTCAAGAAAATACATATTGTTTTCAAAAGCAACATCAAGAACTGTTCCTATGCGGATTTCGTCTTCAGTTATCAAAGAGCCTTCGTGATTGTTCAAACCTTTGACTGGTCCTACTTCGCGAATATTTTCCTTAAGCTGTTCTGCAATTTCGAATGTACTCATTTCAGGCTTAAGAGCACCCGGTCCCGGATTAATGTTTAAATTTTCTGCCTGCATCGGCTGGTGAAGAATTACTTCCTTTCCTGCACGGCGTATTTCTTCTGCGCAGTCTGCTGAATGTGCAAGCTTTGGAAGAACAGCAATTGTCAGCGGCATTTTCAATGAAGTGTATTTCTTAAGCTTAGTAACGTTATGTCCCGCATCATCAAAAACAAAAACAAGCGCCGGTTTACCAACAGCAGCAGGAATGTCGTACTTAGGAGCAGGTACTGGAGCTGGAGTTACAGGAGCCTTTTTTTCCGGAGCAGGTTCTTTCTTTTCAGAAGCCGTATCTTTTTTTGCAGAAGCAGAAGTGTCCTGCTTTACATTATCTTTTTTTGCAGAAGCGTTTACTTCAGTCTTTACAGGAGCAGCCTGTTTTACAGAATTGTCAGTGGAAGAAGTTTTTGCTGTCTTTTCAGTTTTTGCAGAATCAGATTTTTTTTCAGAAGACAGATTTTTATCAGCAGCCGCAATTTCCTTCTTTAACGAATTATCTTTTTCTGAAGCAGCAGTTTTCTTTTCCTTAGAAGAATTCTTTTTTGCACCAGATTTATTTTTCTTAACCGCAGCGTTACCTGCATCAGTAATGCTCTGCTCAAGTGACACACCGCTGCTGAAATCTTCAGTCTCTTTCTTACCGGAAGAGCCAAGTATTACGCCAACAGCAAAAATTACTACAAGAGCCAGAGCCGCAGCCCCGCTTACCAGAATAAGATTGTTCTTATCAAGCACAAACGCCTTTTTCTTACGGGAAGTTTTTCTTCTGCCTTTTCCCTTAGAACGAGTAGCTTTACTTTTAGAAACACTTTTACGAACCTTTTTGATGTTAGAGTTCTTTATTTGTGCTGACATAATAAAAGTATAAAAAAAAAACGCTGGTCTTTCAACCAGCGATAATTAGGGGGAGTTATAAAGTTTCGACAAATAAGTCTGTTACTTCAGGGTTAAGCAATAAGAACAGCTTCTTCTGGTTCCATAGCTGCCCTCATGTGGCGGAGTGCACGGAGTTCAGTCTGACGAACTGTTTCTGCACTTACACCAAGGATTTCACTGATTTCACGCAAAGTCTTTGTGTGAACTTCGTTGTCAAAGTTAAAGCGGTACCAGATAACCTTCTGTTCGTTAACAGGAAGATCCTTCATAAGGTCGCGGATAATCTTTTTCTTTTCTTCTGTCATGATTACTGTTTCAGGAGAGAAAGTTGTATCTGCAATAAGGTCGCCCATTGTCATAAAGCCGTCATCGTTGCAGTCTGCGTCAAGTGAAGAAATTGAGTAAGAATAAATCATTGCCTTGCGCATGTCATCTTCCGGAACGCCAAGATAAAGGGCAAGTTCTGCAGAAGTAGCTTCGTGACCTGTCTGCTGGAACAGATAAGACTGAGCTGCTTCGATTTTGCGGATCATTTCATCCTTGCGGTGTGGCAAAGTGATTAATGAGGAGCGGTTATTGATAAAGCGGAGCATGTACTGCATGATCCACGAATAAGCGTATGTAGAAAAGCGTGTCTTGAATGAATCAGAGAACTTAGAAGCAGCAGTCATAAGACCAATGTTTCCTTCCTGAATCAAGTCCATTACGCTAACCTGCTTAGTGTTAAAGTGATGTGCGATTGTAACAACAAGACGAAGATTGCAGTTAACGAGCTTATCGCATGCCCTTTTGTCACCTGCCTGGATCTTTTTTGCAAGATCCTGTTCTTCTTCTGCTGAAAGAAGCGGATATTTCTGAATCTGATCAATGTACTGTTCGTATACTTCTTTTTCCATAACTTAACCCCTTAAGTTTTGTTTTTTTTGTTACACTAAACATATAGCAGACACCGTGCCAACTTTTTGAGGAAAAATTATTTTTTCTGGAATTTTTGCTGAATTTTTATGCCAAAAACAGATAAATACTTATATAATAAAGAATTAACTTTTTCTATTTATTTAACATTGTAACACGCTTTTTTTGTATTTCAACCTGGAACACAAAAAATTTGCATTTTTTTACACTTTTTTTTGCAATTTTCGTGCACTTTTGTATACTTTTTCCTTACTGTATACTTTTTTATGTATATTTTTCTGCACATTGTCTAAATTTTTAACAGTATACTTTTTTAGACTGTCTACATTTGTGCATGTTTCTTTGTGTAGTCACTGTATACATTTTTATAACTGTACACTATAGATAGCGTTCAGCACCACAAATAGTGTGTTCCCAAATCAAATACAACTATATCAGAATGAAAACTGCATTTTATAACTTATTTCGTGAATTTTTAAGTAAAAAAATAAAAAGCGTGCGGAGTGGAGTTCCGTCTCAAAACCGTTTTCCGGACTTTTTTTACCCGCCTGCACCGCGAGGACCCTAGGATTTTGAGGCAGGTTCGCGCGGGAGCAGTTTTTTTATCTCTTATTCTTTAAGGACACTGTATACTTTTTTATATGATTCCTTAGGTTTATATTCTTTTGTATACAACCCGCAGTACGGTCCATTCATCTTGTAGCTGTAATCGTTTTCGTCCATACCGGGACGATCCGTAATGCCCCAAATTGTAATGCCCGTAAACTGATTTTTACCGTCAGCATTTACGCTTTTGAGCATTTTGAACAGATTTCCGTAGAATTCAGCATGTCTTTCCATTGCACTTTCTGAACCGTCGTAATTTCTTACCGCAACTTCAGTAAGCTGAACTTCAATGCCAAGAGCCTTGTACTTTTCAATAGCTTCCTTTATAAGACGGATATCGTTCGGGTTCATACAGCCGGCCTGTGAACCGTAACCGCCAATGTACCCCTGCATGCCTACACCGTCGCAAAGCTTTTCTTCAGAATTCAGCTTTTTTACAAGCCTGATTATGGCATCGCGCTTGTCTGCATAGAACGTATTGTAATCATTGTAGAACAATTTAATGGAAGGATTTACTTCATTTACAGCTTCACGGGCGCATTTGAATGAAAATTCAACATAATCTTCGCCAATTACGTCATAAAAAAGGTTTTTCGAACCGCTGCGTGTCTTTCTAAGGTGAAATTCATTACCCTTAACCTGCTCGTTTGCACCATCAGCAACAGCTTCATTTACAACATCCCAGCAGTAAACAAGACCAGGGAAATTCGTTTCAAAATGAGCAACTACTTCCTTTATATAGTAGCGCAGTCTTTCCTTCATTACGTCAGAAGAAACAAATTCACCGTCAGCACGGAATCCGTCCCTGAAGAACCAGTCCGGCATGTAAGCATCCCAGACAAGAACGTGTCCCCTTATGCCAATGCCCAGCTCCTGAGCCGCCTTAGCCATAAAATCAGCCCTTTTGTAATTCATTGTCGGTACGCCGTTAGCAATACTCTGAGTCTGCGACAAAAGTGAATATGCCTTGAATTCATTTGTGGCAGTTACAGTATTAAAGTCACCTGCCATAAGCTCGTTGTAAGACTTGCGTCCTGCATTATCGATAGAAAAACAAGTTCCTACCTTAAAGCCGTACGGAGCCGCCAGTTCGCAAAGTTTTGCTTCCTTTACGAATACATTCTGCACTTCTTCTGCCTCCTTTTGCGTAGAAGCGCATCCCGTTAACCCGCATACTGCTGCCGCAATTGCCAGCAATACAGCCTTTTCTAAAATTGATTTTTTCATTGAATTTCTCCATCTATAAAATTCATTTATATATTATTAGTGTTATAAAAAGAAAAACAAGAGTTTTTTACCTAAATATGCACCCCTGAATAAACCGTAACTTTATTGACCGTATTATTGTAAAAAGTTACAATACAACCATTATGAAACCAACATTAATTAAGGATTTATTGACATCCTCACCGGACGGCCGCACAGTTAAAGTTTACGGCTGGGTACGCACAATGCGTGATTCGAAGAACCTCGTATTCATTCAGGTAAACGACGGTTCATGTTTTGCAAACATTCAGATTACTCATGACAGAAATAATCCTGCAGCAAATGCAGACACAAATGCTATAGAAAATGAACTCAAGAAAATCAATACAGGCTGTTCAGTTTGTGCAGAAGGCGTAATCATTCCTTCACCGGCAAGCGGACAGGCAGTAGAAGTTACTCTTGTTAAGCTCCAGGTTATAGGCACTTGTTCACCGGACGAATATCCGCTCCAGAAAAACAAGATGTCTATGGAATACTTACGCGACAACGCATATCTCCGCGCAAGAACAAACACATTCGGTGCAGTATTCCGTGTTCGTAACCAGATGGCATTTGCAGTACACTCATTCTTCCAGGAAAGAGGCTTCCAGTACATCAACGCTCCTGAAATTACATGTTCAGACTGCGAAGGTGCAGGAGAAATGTTCCAGGTAACAACATTAAGCATGGAAAAAATTGCTGAAATGGGAATCAAGGCTGGTGCTAAGGGAATGAAGCCTGAAGATGCAGCAAAGCTTGTTGACTATTCAAAAGACTTCTTCGGCAAGAAAGCATCGCTTACAGTTTCGGGACAGCTTGAAGCAGAAACAATGGCTACAGCATTGAGCCGCGTTTATACATTCGGACCAACATTCCGTGCAGAAAATTCAAATACACCTCGTCACTTAGCTGAATTCTGGATGATTGAACCGGAAATGGCTTTCTTTGACCTTGACGATGACATGGACATTCAGGAAGACTTTGTAAAATATCTTCTTAACTGGGCACTTACAAAATGCCGTGCTGACCTTGAATTCTTTGACAAGAGAATTCAGCCTGGCCTTATTGCAAGCCTCGAAAAAGTTGCAGCAGCTAAGTTCGTACGCATAAGCTACACAGACGCAATTGCAAAACTTGAAGAAGCTGCAAAGAACGGTGCAAAGTTTGAATTCAACCCATACTGGGGATGCGATATTGCTACAGAACACGAACGCTATCTTACAGAAAAGATTTTCGACGGTCCTGTAATGGTTTACAACTATCCAAAGGAAATCAAGTCATTCTACATGAAGCTTAATGACGACGGAAAAACTGTAAAGGCAGTAGACGTACTTGTTCCAGGCATTGGTGAATTAATCGGCGGTTCTGAACGTGAAGAATCTTACGAAAAGCTTACTGCTGAAATTGAACGACGCGGAATGGATATGTCAATTTACGACTGGTACCTGAATCTCCGTAAGTTTGGTACTGTTCCACACTCAGGATTCGGTCTTGGTTTTGAACGCTTAATCCGTTACGTAACAGGTATGGAAAACATCCGCGATGTAATTCCTTACCCACGTGCACCAAAACTTGCAGACTACTAATAACAGCCTGCACTGACAAATGCTGGAGAAATGACAACTAGGAATAAGGCAAAAGGTAAGAAAAAGAAGGCTCACAAAATTACATGGCTTACCGCTATGCAGTCTCTTTTTCTTACCACAGAAAATTATCTTGGAAACAATCTGTTTTCATATTCATCTGCATGCACATTCGGTTTTCTTTTCTCCTTCATTCCAACACTGATGATTATTGTAGTAATACTCATCAGATTCCTTCACGCTTCTCCTGACACAGTAATTAATTTCATAAACGACCTTAACATCTTTGCAGAAACATTTGACCTTACTTCTGTCGTAGAAAAGATTCTTTCCATAAAGAAAATAACAAATTTCGAAATCATCATGGGCTTAGGCATTATCTGGATGGCAAGACGCTTCTTCAGTTCAATAATGGCCGGAATGAATTCAATTTACACAAGGGCAACACCTTCGAAGCCTGTATTCAATCAGATATTGATTCTTGCTGTCGAAGCAATCTTCATTGTAGTTTCATCTGTGCTTATCCTGACATTTACTTCATTCAATTCCATAAGTAATACGGCATTCATTACAAGGAACCTGCCGTTCCTGTTTACAAAAGGAATTACACGCTCAATGCAGATTCTTCCTTACGTATTTATTTTCATAGTAATTCTTTTCTTCTACAAGGAAATGTCGATTGGAAAAGTTTCATGGAAGAACAGTGCAATATCTGCTGCAGGAAGCACTTTTACATTCTGGGTATTCCAGCAGCTTCTTGGCCTTTTTATTAACGTCAACAAATACAATATTGTTTACGGTGTACTCAGTAAAGTTATCGTTCTGCTTATGGAAATATGCTTCTTCTTCTGGATATTCTTCTTCTTTGCACAGTTTCTTTTTGTACTTACATATTTTGACGAACTTCTTCTTGGTGAACTTTATGTTCTTCCAAACAGGAATAATACAAGTCTTCTTTCAAGCATAAAACGAATTCTTTTCATACGCCCTGACTATATGCTCAATGTTCCGCTCAAAACATTAAAGCTTACAAAAGGCGACTTTGTTTACAAAAAAGATTCTTCAGAAGATTACTGCTACTACATTGCAAAAGGTACTGTTCAGCTTACTGGAACAAATTACGTTGGCATTCTTGAACGCGGAGATTTCTTTGGCGAAGAAGCATGTATCGTTGGAGAACCGCATAATCTTGATGCAGTTGCATACTCTGACTGCGAAATAATCAGGATTACGGGCAAAGACTTCCGTTCACTTCTTGAAAAAAATCCGCTCGCAAGCAAAAAGGCTCTTTCAAAAGTAAGTTCATATTTTTCAAAAAGTCACAAACAGAAGCAGTCTTAACAAAAAGCATTACATAGACTAACGGCCCGTTTTTCTTTATAATATAGGTAGATTCATTCGTTTTATAACTGGAGAACCTAAATGGAACGTTCAAAGATTGTTGTTCTTGATTTTGGAAGTCAATATGCACATCTTATTGCAAAACGGTTCCGCATGCTCGGCTACTATTCCGAAATTGCCCTTCCCTCTTCACCAGTTTCAATTTTCCAGAATGCAAAAGGAATTATTTTCAGCGGAGGTCCTTCTTCCGTTTACGAAAAAAATGTTCCTGACTTCAATAAGGAAATTCTTTCACTCGACATTCCAATTCTTGGCTTATGTTACGGGCACCAGCTTATGGCAAGCAGCCTTGGCGGTAAAGTAGAAAAAGCTGATGTTGGTGAATTTGGTTTTGCTCAGCTTGAACTTACTGACACCGGAAAATGTTCGCCGTTATTTAAAGACGTTTCTTCTACGACACAAGTCTGGATGAGTCATCAGGATGCTGTTGTAATTCCTGGCGACGGTTTTGAAACAATTGGTTCAACAAAAGACTGTAGGTTTGCAGCACTTCAGAACCTTAACAAAAAGCGCTTTTCACTTCAGTGTCACTGCGAAGTAAAAGATACGCCTGAAGGAAATAAAATTTTTGAAAACTTTGCACAGTTCTGCGGAATGGAAAAGAACTGGGATGAAGATACAGTTCTCGGTTTAATTTTAGACGGAATCAAGGAACAGGCAAAAGACAAAAATGTACTTCTTTTCCTGAGCGGCGGTGTTGATTCAACTGTAGCATTTGCTTTGCTCAACAGGGCACTCGGTCAGAATCGCGTTTTGGGTCTTCACATAGACAATGGTTTTATGCGCAAGAACGAAAGCAAAAAAGTTGCTGACCTTTACCATTCATTTGGCTTTAACAATTTCATCGTACGCAATGCAGAAAGTGAATTCCTTAAGGCAGTGGACGGAATGACAGACCCGCAGCAGAAACGCATGGCAGTCGGCGAAACATACATCCGTGTACGCGACGAAGTTGTAGCAGAACAGCATTTTGACGAAGACAAGTGGATGCTCGCACAGGGAACACTTTACCCTGACATCATAGAAAGCGGCGGTACAAAAAATTCCCATACAATCAAAACTCACCACAACCGTGTAGAAGGCATACAAAAGCTTATTGCAATGGGCATGATTATTGAACCGTTAAAGGATCTTTACAAAGACGAAGTACGCAGCATAGGAAAAAAGCTAGGCTTAAGCGATGAACTTGTAATGCGTCATCCGTTTCCTGGTCCTGGTTTAAGCATAAACGTTTTGTGCTCAGACGGCACTTTAAGCGAAAAAGACAAAGAAGAATATTCTCTTGCACAGAAAGAACTGGATGAAATAGAAGTACTCCAGTTCTGCAAAGATTGTACATCTTCAATGCAGAAGCAGGTTCTTCCGGTACGCTCAGTTGGTGTACAGGGTGACTTCAGGACATACCGCTTCCCTGCAGTTTTAGCATTCGGTTATGACGGAATACCTGGCGCTGACAAAAACGGTTTCTATCATATTCCAAAGAAGTGGGAAAAGATTGATGCTGCTTCTTCAAACATTACGAACAGCGCCGTTTACTTAAACAGAACACTTATTAAGCTTTACCAGAATCCTTCTGTTAAAGAAAGTGATATGTGCATTCAGAAAGGCTTCTGCAACAAACAGAGACTTGATCAGCTTCGTGAAGTAGATGACATTGTCCTTACTGAACTGCATGCAAGCGGCTGGTATACAAAAATATTCCAGCATTTAACAATTGATTTACCATATGCTTCTTCAAAAGAAAAAGCTTCTTTTGTATTGCGCCCAATGTGCTCAGAAGACGTAATGACTGCAAGATTTGCTCCGTTACCGCTTGAGCTTTTGGAAACGATAATAAAAAAGATTACGGCTCTTCCTTTTGTAGATGCACTTTACTTTGATGCAACCAACAAACCTCCTGCTACTTTTGGCTGGGAGTAATTCTTTGCAAACACAGGAACCAAAATGAATTATTTTACGACATTATTACAACTTGTAGGAAGCCTTACATTCTTGCTTTACGGCATGAACATGATGAGCGACGGTATTCAGAAAAGTGCCGGTCAGAAACTTCAGAAAGCACTGGACTTTATGACCGGAAACAGAATTGCAGGATTCCTTACAGGTCTTGTCTTAACAATGATAATTCAGTCTTCAGGTGCAACTACTGCAATGGAAGTAAGTTTTGTTAACGCAGGACTTATGACTGTTCAGCAGTCTGTTGGCGTAACTCTTGGTGCAAACATTGGTACTACAGTTACTGCATGGATTGTCGCACTTTTCGGTTTCCACTTTAACATTGAATCTTTTGCAATACCAATTTTTGGTCTTGGATTCATTCTTGCAAACATCAAGAAAATTCAGCATAAGAATCTAGGCGAAGCAATCATGGGCTTCGGTCTTCTGTTCATTGGATTAAGCTGGCTTTCAAAAACAATCAGTCCTGAAAGCGGTGCCCTTAACTTTTTAACAAACTTCAGCAACTATGGAGCACTCAGTATTTTCATCGGCATAGTAGT
>JAZUKU010000210.1:0-11126 GCA_045643485.1 Treponema sp.
GATTATGACAGGGAAGCTCAGGCTGTTTTTTCTGACGGCGGAAATTCATATTACGTAAAGAAGCATATCCTTTCAGGCGGCAAAACATATACTTGTGTAAACGGAAGAAGCACGACTATAAGAAATATTGAAAAAAGTGAAGCTCTTGAAAAAGACGTTATGTTCAATGCTGAAAATACAATCTGTGTAACTGGAAAGCCTTATCTTACTTTGTTGCAGGACGGAAAAAACATGGAACAGATAATGAAAGAAGCAAACAGCCGTCATAAACCTTTGCCAAAGCCAGTATTCCCGCCGTCTGATGTAGACTTTCATTGGGAAGTTATCCGTGATTTGCGCAAGTATTCAAGCTTAACAGTAAAGCAGTACAACAGAAACCTTTCTTTCGGAAAGGATTAAGTTTTTATTTCATTTAGTATCTTTTTACAAACTGAATGTAATCAAGATCCATTCCTGTAGTGCCGTATCGTTTTTCAGAATTTGCCTGAATTGTTATGAGGATAGTTCTTGGTTCTTCAATTTCGAAATAAACAGGTGCCCTTTTTGTTAATTCCCAGAAACCAGTCGGCGGATCATCTGCATATACTCTGTAAGGAACATTCTCTAAATAAACATAAAAAGCTGAACTGTCATTTGAAAAAGCTTTTTCGCAGACAAGACATTCGTAAGTGCCCGGTTCTGCAAAAAATACTTTTACCTGAGCGCGTGAAGATTCATCAAGGAGTTTTGCAGCATACTGTCCGCTTGCATCTGGATCCGGATAAACGACAAACTGTTCAAGTAACATGTTTTCAATTTCGTATTTGATACCGATGCCTTCATAATTAATCAACGGAACTTTTGTCATTACTGGAGGTGGAGGTAAAGTAACGCTTCCTGAATCAGGAAATTCTCCCTTTGAGCTCAGACAGCTGCAGAATAACAGTGTAATTAAAACTAAGGAAAATACTGTTTTCTTCTTCATAAAATTTTAAACTCCCTTTTTAAGAAAAAGCTTTACTTTTAAAATTATATTGTAAATAAAATCTAATTGCAAACTTTTAGCAGAAAAAAAGAAATGTCAGAATTTTGGAATATGAGGCTTTGAAAGATTCTTAAGCATGTTCTGCAAAAGCTCATTTGCCTTTTCGTCAGAAACAGCCTGTTCCGGTTCACAGTATTCGACAAGGTTTGCAGGTATTTCGTCAAGGAAACGGCTTGGTGCACATTCGATTGTAGAATTCATTTTTCTTCTGTGGTGACATGATGAAATGAAAAGTCTGTCCCTTGCGCGTGTTACTGCAACGTAGAAAAGACGTCGTTCTTCTTCAACACCGGCATCTCCTGTTTCTTCTACAGCCCTTGCATGAGGCATTATTCCTTCTTCTGCACCGGCAATGAATACTACAGGGAACTCAAGTCCTTTGCTTGCGTGAATGGTCATCATGTTAACTTTGCCTTTATCTTCTGCATCATCAGAATTATCCTGGCTTATAAGCGTAATGCGGTTAAGGTATGCGTAAAGGGAAGTATCCTGGTTTTCAGGATTGTTTTCCCACATTTCCATTGATTTGATTAAGCTTTCAATGTTCAGGTACTTGAATCGTGCAGCCTTGTCGCTTTTCTGGTTTTCGCTTATAAGGTAATCCCAGTAGTTTATGTCTTCAACCATCTGCATTACTTTTTTGCTCAAGCCTTTTCCGCTGAGCATTGATTTTCCGCTTTCAATAATCTTTACGAAAGAAAGCAAATCATCACGAGTACCCTTGCTAAGAGGATTCTTGTCTTCAAGCGTTCTTGATGGAGATTCAATTTCACCGCTTAGTTCAAAATTGTCAGAGGCAAGGGCAGGCTGTTCAGCTTCTTCCGTAAGCTTTAAAATTGCTTCCCACAGCGTAATGTTGAATCTTTCTGCAACACCGTTGATTATTTCGATTGTAGAACGACCTATTCCGCGGCGTGGAGTATTTATTATACGAAGAAGATTAATGTCATCATCGTGGTTTGCAATTACGCGCAGGTAACTGATTACGTCCTTGATTTCCTTTCTGTCAAAGAAACTTGTTCCTCCGCTCATTGTGTAGGGAATGTTTGCTTCAAGAAACGCTTCTTCAATAGCACGGCTCTGAGTGTTTGCCCTCATCAGTACGCCAAAGTCTTCATACTTACGCTTTTCGTCCATGCCGATTGACTGAATCATTTCTGCAATAAAGTCAGCTTCTGCCGCTTCGTTTTCAGGCATGTATATTTCTATTGGCTTACCGCCGCCGTTTCCCGACCACAGCTCCTTGTCCTTGCGGTTAGTGTTGTGGCTTATTACGCCGTTTGCTGCAGCAAGAATTGTTTCCGTAGAACGGTAATTCTGTTCAAGACGTATTTCCTGTACGTCAGGAAAATCTGTTTCAAAGTTAACGATGTTCTGGTAATCAGCTCCACGCCAGCTGTAAATGCTCTGGTCATCGTCACCAACAACTGCAACATTCCTGTCAGCAAGAAGGTGCATGAATTCATACTGCTGGTGGCTTGTGTCCTGAAATTCGTCAACCATGATGTACTTGTAACGGTCACGGTAACGCTGAAGAACTTCCGGATGTTCGCGGAAAAGCCTTATAGGCATTGTTATCAAGTCATCAAAATCTACTGCGTTGTAAAGCTTGAGTCCTTCCTGATACTTTTCGTAAAGCTCACGGTAAGCGTCATTTGCAGTCTGCCATGTCATGCGTCCAGTCTTGATGTCACTGAACAGAATGCCTATCTTGTAAATATCAAGCGCTTCTGCTGTAAACTGAAGTTCCCTTCCAGTTTCCTTAATAAGCGCATTTCTGTCTGTTTCATCGTAAATGGAAAAATTAGGCCTCCAGCCAAGCTTGTCTATGTCCTGTCGCAGAATCCTTACTCCAAATGCATGGAATGTGCTTACGGTAAGGTTCTGCAGTTTTTTGTTCGTAAGGGACTTGATTCGGTCAGACATTTCCTTAGCGGCTTTATTAGTAAAAGTAAGGGCTAAAATCTGACTCTGATTAATGCCTTTTTCAAGCATGTTGGCAATACGGTAAGTAATTACACGTGTCTTACCGCTGCCTGCACCGGCTATTATGAGGATTGGTCCGTTTATTGTAGTAACAGCCCTGTACTGTTCAGGGTTAAGCTGATCTTTTAAATCTTCTTCCAGAGACATTGCATCTGGATTATAGTGATTTTTCTGCGGGTTTACAATTACAGACACATTAAATGTGAAATATAGGTAAAATCCCCTAAAAAAGCCTTGTTTTTTTTACGGCAGATGTTTAGAATGAATATATTATTTCTTTAAGAGGCAATAAAATGAACAGAAAAGCCGCTGCATTTTTAGCAAAACACAATTTCCCGTTACACGCAGACATTAATTCAGTAACAGACGCACTTCTTTTTGATATGAATGAAGGTTTAGCCGGACGTCCTGCAGGAGAAGACATGATCCGCACTTACTGCAATCCGCCTGAAGAAGCTGCTGCAGGAAAAAGCGTAATTGTTATTGACGCTGGCGGAACAAATTTCCGTTCATGCTTAGTTACATTCGATTCAGAAGGAAAAGCTGAAATTTCTGAAATGCAGAAAACATCAATGCCAGGTATTGCAAAGGAATTGAACAAGAACGAATTCTTTGAACAGTTTGCGGACAATCTTGAACACTTAAAGAACAAGGCAACAAAAATCGGATTCTGCTTTTCTTACCCGATGACAATTACAGAAGACGGTGACGGAATACTCATTGGTTTCTCAAAAGAAATAAAGGCTCCGGAAGTAGTAGGATGCCATGTTGGAAAAGAACTCAAGGCTAAGCTCGAAGAACGCGGCTGGAACAAAATTGAAAAGATTACGCTTCTCAACGACACTGTAGCTGCTTTGCTTGCAGGCGCTGCCTGTCCTGACGAAGGAAAGAAATATTCTTCATACATAGGCTTTATTCTTGGAACAGGAATGAATGCCGCTTACATAAATCCAGAAAACAAATCATTGAATTTAGCAAAACAGATTATCGTATGCGAAAACGGAAAGTTTGCAAAAATTACACAGTCTGATTTTGACAAGGCTTATGATGCAAAGAGCGTAAAGCCAGGAACATCAATTTTTGAAAAGCAGTGCTCTGGTGCTTACCTTGGACCAATCAGTTACGAAGTAATCCACACTGCAGCAGAAGAAGGATTATTCAGCGAAAAGCTCAACAAGTCGCTTCTTGAAATTGAAAGCCTTACACTTATCGAAATGGATACATTCCTTCACGGACCGTATTCAACAAAAAGCATAATCGGAAAGAAAGCCGCTGAATGTGCAACACCGGAAGACTACGATTTGCTCGTACAGCTGCTTGATGCCGTAACGGAAAGAAGTGCACGCTATTCAGCAGCAATCTTATGTGCATGCGTTATCCAGAGCGGTGAAGGCAAAACTGCAGACAAACCAGTTTGCATTCTCTGCGACGGAACTACTTTCTACAAGACAAACAAAGTTTACGAAAGGGTAAAGGGCTATCTTGATGAAGTTCTCGTTAACCAGAAAGGCCTTTACTTTGATATAATCAGCCGCGACAACGACATTACGCTTGGAGCTGCAATCGGCGGATTAATCTAGGAAACAGAGCTTTTTCTAAAAAATAATTGTTAATTTGCCGATAATACTGTAAAATAGAAACAGTATATTCTGTGGAAGGGGCATGAAAGTGGCAAGAGGCAATACCATAGCAAAATCAATTCTTCTCTTCATACTGCTTGTAATAGTAGTACTGGGGGGACTTTTATGGTTTGATTACATAGGTTTCATTAATTCAAAAAGCTTTTTTGCACCTGTTTACAAAATGCTCGGTATGGCACCACAGACTTCCCGTACACAGACTTCAGTAAATGCTCTTGTAGAAGCAGATCTTGACAATGACCGCTTTGCAAAGAGACTTGAATCACTAGACATGCGTACAGAGGAACTCGACAAACGCGAAGCAGACATTAAGATTGCTGAAGAAAGCAACCTTCAGATAGCACAGGAATTAACAGACAGACAAAATGCTCAGGAAGAAAGAGAAAAAACATTTAACCTTGAGCAGAAAAAGTACGATGATAGAAGAGTAAACATCGAACAGATTGTACAAAATCTGGAAGGAATGCAGCCGGCAAATGCGGTTAAGATTCTTGCTGAAATGGATGATCAGGACATAATTGACGTCCTTCGTCAGGCAGAAGAAGACCATAAGGCAGCCGGAACATCTTCTATGGTAGCGTACTGGCTTTCTTTGATGGACGAAAAGCGTGCAGCTGAAATCCATCGTAAAATGGCCAACAAACCCCTTTCCATTAACTAAGGCCCAAGGGTAATCTTCGATGTTTGTCGGAGGTTACGCCAATGCAGGCATTGAACATCCCGATTTTATCTTCTCAGACACAGGAACTTTCTTCGGTTTCATTTGGTTACAGTGGAACTTCAGAAGTAAATTCTTTTGGCAATGAGAATGACAGAAACGGATCTTCATTTCTTGAAATGCTTACTTCTCTCAAAACTCTGTCTGTAAATGATGACAGTCCGGTAAAACAGAGCGTTCAGACTCAGGAAACAAAAACTGAGAATAAGAGTGAACAGCCTGAAAAACTGGAAGCTTCTTCTGAAAAGAAAACTGTAAAGGATTCTGCAAAAGAAGAACAAGCTGAAAAAACTGAAGTCAAAAAAGAAAAGGCTGAAGAAAAAGAAGACAAAGTAAAATCAGAAAATGAAGAGCTTAAAGCGTTACTGCAAAACCAAAGCAAGGCAGAAACAAAATCCGTAAAGCAGAATGAGAAATTTGCAAAAGTAAAGGATTCTTCTGATTACGAAGAACTTGCAAAATTCCAGATTGAAAATTCGGAAATGACATCTGCCATTGATCAGGAAGAAATTCTTGACCGTCTTGCAGCAAACAAGCTTGAACTTAAATCAAAGAAATCACTCCTTGATGCACAGGAACTTTCTGTTGAAGAACCTAAACTGTTCCTGAATACAGTTGCAGTTTTGAATGAAAACAATGCAGCTTCTGATGTAAACAAAAAATCAATTTCTTCAATCAGGAAAGAAGATAAGAAAGCGTCAAAGGTTATTGCAAAGAAAGCAGGTTTTGAAGAAAAGAGTAAGATAAACGTAATTGATAAACGCGGTGCATTAAGCAAGGAAGAAGCACTTAAGTCAGCAAAGGATAAGATGAAGCTTACTGTTCAGACAGAAAATGAAAATACAGTAAACATGACTCTTACAATGGCAGAAAATGCTGAACAGAATATTCTTTCTCTTAACAGTCAGACAGCCGGTGCCCAGGGCTCTAACTTCCAGGCAATGCTTTCTGAACAGATACAGGCAAATGCTCCGGAATTCGTTAAGGCAGGAAACATTGTTCTTCAGGACAATAAGACTGGTTCAATCAACTTGATTTTAAAACCGGAAAATTTAGGTAATGTTAAAGTCAGTCTGCAACTTTCCGATAAGGTAATTACAGGTCAGATTATTGTTAACAGCCAGGAAGCATATGATGCATTCAAGGAAAACCTTGATACGTTGAAGCAGGCGTTCCAGCAGAATGGATTTGAAAGTCCTACCTTCAATTTAACATTTGCCAATAACGGCGGAAGTTTTGAAGGCCAGAATTCAAATCAGCAGAATTTTGCCCAGAGCTTTAACACTGACCGCGTGTATGGAGATTATGTTTTTGCAGAAGAAGCTCCTTCAGCAGGAACATTCGAATATAGAACTGATTCAAGTTACGCAATCGATTACATTGCGTAAGCAAAGAAGATAGGAGAACTGAAGATGGAAACGGCAACACAATTCAATCCAACCATCAGTGCAGAAGACCAGGCAAGAATTAACATGCAGGTTGATGCATTCAACAAACAGAACACTGTTAACGGAAGAGTCGCAGAACAGTCATTGGGAAAAGATGATTTCCTTAAGCTGCTCATTACTCAGCTTTCCAACCAGGATCCGACAGAGCCAATGGAAAACAATGAATTCATTGCTCAGATGGCACAGTTCAGTTCTCTTGAACAGATGACGAATATGAACACAGAGTTTACAAAACTCGCAAATGTTCTTACTTCAAACAATGCAGTAAATACAATCGGCAAAACAGTAGAGCTTGATTTGGGCGGTGCTGTAACAAGTGGTGTAGTAGATGCAGTTACTTATGGTGAAAATCCACAGGTATTCGTAAACGGCATGTATTACGATATGAACAAAATCTCTGCTGTATACGGCAACTGATACGGTATTAATTAAGAGGGTAACGATATGATGAGATCACTTTATTCTGGTGTTAGCGGTTTGCAGAATCATCAGACAAGAATGGATGTAATTGGTAACAACATTTCCAATGTAAACACATACGGCTTTAAGAGAGGTCGTGTTGATTTCCAGGACATGATCAGTCAGCAGGTAAATGGTGCTGCTGCTCCAACAACAGAAAAGGGCGGTGTTAACCCTAAGGAAGTTGGACTTGGAATGAGCGTTGCTGCAATTGACACAATCTTTACACAGGGTAACCTTCAGTCAACTGGTGTTGCAACTGATATTGCAATTCAGGGAAACGGTTTCTTTGTTTTGAAGAACGGTGATCAGACTCTTTATACAAGAAACGGTGCTTTCTCTCTTGATAAGAACGGTACTCTCGTAAATCCTGCTAACGGTCTTCGCGTACAGGGCTGGGCTGCAGAAACAATCAACGGTACAACAATCGTTAATACTTCTGCAACAGTTGGTGACCTTGTAATTCCAGTTGGCGGAAAAGATGAACCTAAGGCAACAACAACTGTTCAGTATATGTGTAACCTTAACAAGAACACTCCGGAAATTCCTGAAAACGCAAATGATGAACAGATCAGCGAAGGAACATGGAGAACTTCAATCAAGATTTATGATACTTACGGTAATGAACATTCTCTTGAAATGAACTTCCAGAAAGTTACAGGCAATCCAAACCAGTGGCGTGTTACTACAACAGTTGATCCTGAAAACGGTGATGCTACAGCAACAAGAATCGGTCTTGGAACAACTGACGGTGTAGACAATACATATACACTTAACTTTGACAACTCAGGTAAGCTTCTTTCACTTACAGACAGTGCAGGAAACGTATCTAATCCTGAAGGAAAGCTTATTCTTCAGGCATCATATACTGTAGCAGATTCTAATCCAGATGCTGACGGAAACCCTTACCGCCAGACATTCAACCTTGACCTTGGAACAATCGGTTCTATGGAAAAGACAATTACTCAGTCTGCTTCAAAGAGCTCAACAAAAGCTTATTCACAGGACGGATATAAATTAGGATACCTTGATAACTTCAAGATTGATTCTTCTGGTATCATTACAGGTGTATATTCTAACGGATCTACACGTACACTCGGACAGATTGCAATGGCTTCATTTACAAACCAGGGCGGTCTTGAAAAGAAAGGCGACAATACATACGCTGAATCAATTAACAGCGGTATGGCTAACATAGGTGAAAGCGGTATTGCCGGAAAGGGTACAATGCTTGCAGGAACATTGGAAATGTCAAACGTTGACTTAACTGAACAGCTTACTGACATGATCGTAACTCAGCGCGGTTTCCAGTCAAATGCAAAAACAATAACAACAGCCGATACGCTGCTGGAGACAGTTTTAAGCCTTAAGCGCTAAACTAGTTAGAAATTGAGTAAAACAAGGCTCAATTCTAGATAACGAACCAGCCCCCGGGTTAAACTGGGGGCTTTTTTTATGCATATTTCTTAGTTTTATAAACAGTTACATATATTGACATACAATGCTTTAAAGTGATAAATTATTTAGGTTAAATTGTTTATTTAAGGAGTTCCGAATGTCAGGACATAGTAAATGGGCCACCATTAAACATGCAAAGGGTTTGGCCGATGCAAAACGTGGTAAGATTTTCACAAAATTCATTAAGGAAATTTCTATTGCTGCACGTATGGGTGGTGGAGATCCTAACTCTAACCCTCGTCTCCGTACAGTAATCATCAAAGCTCGTGCTGCAAACATGCCTAAAGATAACATCGAAAGAGCTATCAAGAAAGGTACAGGTGAAGACGGTGGAGCAGCATACGAAGAATACCTCTATGAAGGATATGCTCCAGGTGGAGTAGCAGTAATGGTTGAAGTTCTTTCTGATAACAAGAACCGTGCTGCAGCAGACGTAAAGAACATTTTCACAAAATGTGGCGGTAACCTTGGTACAGCAGGTTCAGTTAGCCGTATGTTCCAGAGAAAAGGTACAATCGAACTTGATGCAGAAAAAGTTTCAGAAGATGAAGTAATGGAAGTTGCTCTTGATGCAGGTGCAGATGACATTGTTAACGAAGACGGTGTTATTACTGTTACAACAACTCCAGATGCATTTACTGCAGTAGCTGATGCTCTTGCAGAAAAAGGCTTTGAAACACTTTCAGCAGACGTTGGAATGGTTCCGGATGCTTACACACCAGTTGATAAGGATACAGCTGCAAAAGTTCAGAAGATGATTGATAAACTTGAAGACAACGATGATGTTCAGAACGTTTACCACACAGCTGAATTCCCGGATGACTTTGAACCAGAAGAATAATCCTATTCTTTAATAGATAAGGCTGCTGTATGAATTGATTTCATAACGGCAGCCTTTTTTGTTTTTAAAATAAAAGCTATAATTAAATTATGAAAACAAGACGTGTTATTGGAATAGACCCGGGGCTCGCAAGTACAGGATTCGGCATTATTGATTACTGTGGTGGCAAAATGAAGCTTGTAAGTTACGGAGTAATTGAAACTTCTCCGGATGAAGAACATTCAACACGTCTCCTTGCAATCTATAACAGACTTCTTGCAGTACTTCTTGAATTTAAGCCTGATGAAGCAGAAATGGAAACACTTTATTTTGCAAAGAACGTATCTTCTGCAATGGCTGTAGCTGAAGCTAAAGGCGTAATTACTTTATGCATAGCCCAGCAGAATATTCCGCTTACAATGTGTACTCCAAACCAGATTAAATCAGCAGTAACGGGAACAGCTTCTGCAGACAAGGACACAGTTGAGCAGTACGTACAGATTCTCCTTAACCTTGAAACAAAACCTCAGCCTGACCATGCAGCAGATGCCCTTGCCGGAGCAATTACGCTTTTGAATACAAAGCCGTTTTAATCTTTGACTTTAACAACCTCATTTATTCTGATATAATTGAATCATGTTTAACAGTTTGACCGGAACAGTAACCGGTAAATATCCGCAGAAATTATTTCTTGACACTCACGGAATTGAATGGGACCTGAATGTTCCTGATACTACTTTGGATAAGATTGCAGACGTTGGCAGTGAAGCAAGAGTTTATACATGGATGCAGCATACAGATGCACTCATGCTTTTATATGGATTTGCTTCAGAAAGTGACAGACGTCTTTTTCTTGATCTGCTTAAAGTAGACGGAATTGGCCCAAAAGGTGCACTTAAAATAATGAGCAATGTTACGGCAGAACAGCTTGCTTCTGTGCTTGAAGAAGGCAATCTTGCCGTTCTTGAAAAGATTCCGGGAGTTGGCAAAAAGACTGCAGGAAAAATGCTCTTACAGTTAAAGGGTAAGCTTTCTCTGGAAAATACAGAAACTGTTGTAATAAGAAAAAATGCTGCAGTTCCGTTCAGCGATGTTGTTTCAGCCCTTACAGACATGGGTTACGAAAGAAAACAGGCAGAGCAGAAAGTTGCAGAAATTGCTTCTTCATTTGAGTCTGACGAAAAGTTTAAAACTCTTCCTGATAAAGAAAAAGAAGATGCCGTATTCCGCAGGGCAATCGTGGAGCTTGCACAATGAATAAAAGCGTAAATCATAAAAGCCAGTATCCTAAAAAAGATTCTCCTGAAGACGAACTCAACATTGTCGCACAGTTGGCTTCACAGGCTGCAGTAAGCAAAAACCTTGAAAACGAAAGTGCCGGTAAGACAAAAATCGTATACGGTGACGAATCTTCAAGAACGCATATCGTACGCGCAGACATTCCTTCTGATGATGACGGACAGGAATCTTCGTTAAGACCACGTGCACTTAATGAATTTTTAGGACAGTCAGCAATAAAGGAAAATCTTTCTGTATTCATAGATGCTGCACGCGAAAGACAGGAAGCTTTGGA
>JAZUKU010000211.1:0-15237 GCA_045643485.1 Treponema sp.
ATGATTCGTGCTGTAGATAAAGCTATTAAAGGAATGAAGCTTCTTGATAAATACACTGTAGTATTCATTGGTATTGTTGATACCAAGAAAATGACAATCAAATACATCAATGCTTCCATGTCAGACCCTCTTATCATTACAAGGGCTCCTGATGGTTACAGAATCAAGCCGCTTACATCAAACTGTTCTCTTGTAGGTATCATCGATATTGATGATGACCTTAAGCCAACAGAACAGCGCCTGTTCCGCGGAGACGTAATCCTTATGGCATCAGACGGTGTATCAGAAGTTATGGACGAAAGCGGAGAAGAACTTGGTGATACTGAACTTTATACAAATACAATTAAAGCCAGTGCAGCAAAGCATCCGCAGGAATTCATAGATGATGTAGTAGATCTTGTACTGACTTACAACGGCAATAAAAAGCTTCGTGATGACGTTACAATGATGGTTGCTAAGGTTGAGGGCTAAGTTATGATTTATATTATTATTAGTGCTGTTTGCTGTGTTGGAATAATCTGGGGCTCTTTTAAGGTTGATGTTGGACACAATAGTACTGCGTTGAGCCGTCTTATCAATATGCTTCTTCTTCTTGCAGCTGTTCTTGGTGTAAACACAATATTGATTTGTCTTGGCTTCTGGGCACCTAAACAGTTCGTTACCTTTATCGGTAAGTTCTATCTTGTCCTTATTGCGTGGTATTCTGTAACGGTCTGCATGTATCTTCTTGAATATCCGGATTTTGATAATCAGAAGGCATTCAATATCGTTAAGTGGGTTCTGTTTATTGCAGCCGTTGCTTTTGTTTACATCGTTCCTAACTGTGTAGGCAGACTTTCAATTTCACAGGAAGAAGGATTTGTCATTACAAGTGAAAATCTTTTCTGGGGACGAATGCGTTACTTTATTCCAATTAACGTATTCCAGCTGTATGTAATCATTTATTTCATTCTTCTTCCGTTCATATGTACAATGGTAATATACATCCGTTCTGAAAATGAAATGTCAAAAATAATTTCTCAGCGCATGGGGCTTATCGGTACTGGTGTATTTGCATTCTATATTTCAGCATTTTTACTGTATCTTGCAAAAACAGTACAGCCAAGAGTTACTCTTCTTCTTCCTGTAACTTTTGCAATAGAAGCAATTTTCTTTATTTATGCATCAAAAATTAACAGTATGGGCGGATGGAAATCTATTTTCAGGGCAATATTAAGGTTTGTCGTAAGGTTTGCACTTCCTGGCATTCTTCTTGGATTCCTTTTTGCTGAACTCTGGCCAATGATTGAAGAAAAGCCTGTAACTTTCCTTTTGATTTATGCCGCTATCGTTGTAGTGATTATTACAATCTGGTATCAGGGAAGAAAATACCTTAGCCGTTTCAATATTCTTCGTGATGACAAATACGGTAAGATTTTTGAAGATCAACTTGCTTCAATTGACTACGAAGGTGATACAAACGAAATTACAAAGAAGCTTTATGAAATCTTCAGGAGCAACTGTTCAACTTCTTCATTACAGGTATTGATTGACAACGGTGAAGGTGAACTTGAATCAATCTACAGTTCGAACGGACTTAAGCTTAAATACGCTTTCTCTAATCCTGCATTCGATGTACTCCTTAACCTTAACCGCAATGTTGTTTTCCGTGATTATGCTGAACACAATTACAATGTTGCATCAGTAAGAATGGAACTTAAGGAAATACTTGATGCTGCAGATTCTGACGTAATGATTCTTCTTAATGAAGGCCGCCGTATTCTTGGTGCAATCATGCTTGGTAAAAAGCTTACAAAGAATATTTACGACGACTATGATTATGAAACATTTACCAAACTGTATTCATATTTCTTCGTTGTAGGTTATTACATGAAGAACATCGTTAACGAATCAGTTGTCGGTACAGTTAACCGTGAAATCAAGATGTCTGGTCAGATTATTACATCCATTCAGGAAAATATGGACCAGATCAAGAATCCTAAAGTTGATGCCGGTTACATAATGGTTCCAGCACACAATATTGGTGGTGAGTTCATTGACTTCATCCGTCTTAACGATACAAGACATATTTTCGTAATCGGTGCCATGAGCGGTAAGGGTATTGCGGCTTCCATGAACATGGTCATCCTTAAGTCCGTAATCAGAACATTCCTTGCTGAAACAACAGACTTTAAGCTTCTTGTAGAAAAAATAAATTCATTCATCCGTAACAGTTTACCGAAAGGTTCATACTTTGCTGGTATGTTCGGATTGATTGATTTTGCAACAGATACACTTTACTACATCAACTGCGGTTCTCCGGCTCTGTTCCTTTATTCCCGTGCTTACAACAACATCATTGAAATTCAGGGTGAAGGACGTGTCCTTGGTTTTGCAAAAGACATAAGCAGTCTTGTAAAGGTAAAGAAAGTTAAGCTTGCCGAAGGAGACATGGTTGCTGCATGTACGGACGGTCTTATTGAAACACGTTCGCTTCGTGGTGAACTCTTTGGCAAAGACAGGGTAGGACATTCTATTACTGAAAATGCAACTTATCCTGCAAACAAAATGGCTCAGTTTACATATGATGCCTTAGTTCAGTTCTCTTCAAAAGAGCTTGAAGATGATATTACAGTTCTTGTCTTAAAATATAAGGGAGGTAAATAAGAATGGATCAATTAACTCTTAATGACAAAATGGGTGCAAACTATGCACTTCTCGAAATATCTGGTGCTATCAATGCATACACAATTTCAGAATTTGAAGAAAAGATTTACAACTATATTAAGACAACAAATGTTGTTCTTGACCTTTCTTCAGTAACAGGTATCGACTCTTCAGGCCTTGGTGTTATTATGGCTGGTTTTAATGACGGTGAACGCTACAATACAAGGCTTTACATCATGAATGCATCCGATGCTGCAAAGCACGCAATTGATAAAACAGGCTTCAGTGATACATTCAACTTTATTCACTCTGTAACTGAGGTTGTCTGAAACATGATTTCAAGAAAAAATATTTCTCTTTGTAAAACTGCAGGAATTGCAATTGTTTCTGCAGCAGTTTTGTTTTGTTCATGTTCAAAAGCAGGTGCAGAAGGTAAGGCAACAAAGCCTGTAAATGCTTCTTCACAGGAAAAATCATGGGTTGATGATGAAATTGTTAATACTGAAGTTCCGGTACAGCAGATGAAGTCAGCTCCAAAAGTAAATCCTGATATAGAAAAGCTTGGCCGTGTTTTAAGCAGTATGAGCGACCGCGCAAAAGATGCAATCCCTAACGGAAATCCGGAAGAATTTCTTGCAGACCTTTATATTGTTCTTGAAGCAGAAAAGACTTTCCGCCAGGATGATGTAAGCCTTTATTACCTTATTGATAAGAAGCACAACATTGGCGGTGACTATATTCCAAAAGACCTTGTAGATCTTGTAAAGAATGACAGCTACAGCATAAGCCGCAGTGACTTGTCTTTACGTCCTGACGCAGAAGCAGCTCTGGTAAAAATGGCAAATGCTGCAAAGGCGGACGGACAGCGTCTTCTTGTAAGTTCAACATACCGTTCTTACGAATATCAGAAAAAAGTATTCCAGAAGTGGGTAGAAATTGACGGTCTGGAAGAAGCAGAACGTGAAAGCGCAAGGGCAGGAACAAGTCAGCATCAGCTTGGAACGGCAATAGACTTTGGCAATATTGACGATTCCTTTGCAGAAACAGAAATGTGCAGATGGCTTAACGAAAACGCAATGGATTACGGATGGTCACTTTCATTTCCGCAGGGCTATGAAGACGTTACCGGTTACCGCTGGGAATGCTGGCACTTCCGCTACATCGGCAAGGAAGCATGTGCTTTCCAGAAAAAGTGGTTCGGAAACATTCAGCAGTTCATGCTTGAATTCCTAGACGCCTGGAAAGAGTAGTTTCTATTTAATATCGTACTTTTCTTAACAAAAAGCGTTGTTTTCTCTTTTTCGCATTAAAGTGCACCTTATTTGAAATTTATTTTGCAATTCATAAAATATAAGTATGAGTAATTCAAAGAATGACAGTACGGAACTTGCCCAGCCAAAGCGCGGGTCTCTTCCAATGCTTAAACTTACTCTGCCAATGATTGGAGAGCAGTTTTTACGAATCCTTATTTCTTCAGCAGACACTTTCATGCTGAGTTCCTATTCTTCTGCAGCAGTAGCAGGAGTAGGACTTGTTGCACAGTGGTGCTTCTTCCTTATGATTTTATTTAATGTCGTTGTCATAGGGGCAAATATTGTTCTTGCACAGTATCTTGGAGCAGAAAAATCAAACCGTGAACTTAATGATGTTGCTAAAGCAGGTTTCATCATGGTAATGATTATTTCAGCCGTATTTGTCGTAATAGTATTCTGTTCAGCAAGGTTCCTGCTTTCGTTGTATACGCTTGATGCTGAAGTAAGCGAATCTGCATTCAAATACTTTTTGATATACGGCGGAATAGGTGCTCCGTTTACTGCATTCTCTTTATTCCAGACAGGTATTCTAAGGACTTACGGTTATACAAGGGAAACTCTCATTGTTTCAATAATCAGCAATCTTGTTAATGTTGCAGGAAATGCACTTGCACTTTACGGACTGTTTGGTCTTCCTGTAACCGGTACTGCTGGTGTTGCAGCAGCTTCTGTTGCCGGTAATTTTGTCGGCATCATAATAATGTTTGTAATGATAAAAAGGCGCAAGGACATTCAGTGTAAGATTTTTTCTTCACCAAATCCGCCTAAAAAAGTTTACAGGCTTATCCTTTCAATCGGTATTCCAACTGGCGGAGAAAGTCTTGCTTACAATACTGCACAGATTACAGTCATGGCTCTTATTTCTTCTCTTGGAACAAATGCAATGTCTACGCAGGTGTTTACAAATACAATCATCCGCTTTACATATATTACCGGTATGGGAATAGGAAACGCCGTTCAGATTAAGACAGGATATTATGTCGGAGCAGGGCAGAAGGATGTTGCTTACAGAAAGGTATATAAGTATTCAATAATTTCTTCTGCAATTACAACGGGACTTGTCCTGCTGTTGAATGTTCCTTTCATAAAGAATCCGATTGTCGGTCTGTTTACAAAAGATCCTGTTGTTTTTGACATGACAACGAACCTTATGCTTTATTCAATCTATCTTGAATTCGGCCGTTCGCTTAACTTGATTTACGTAGGTGCGCTCAAAGGTTCCGGTGACGTTAAGTTCCCTGTTGTTTACGGAATATTTTCAATGTGGGGAATACAGGTTCTCTTGAGTTTTTTACTCATCAAATGCGGTTTTGGAATTGTAGGTGCATGGCTTGGTATTGCAACAGATGAATTTACACGCGGTGTAGTAATGCTGTTCCGCTGGAAGAGCAAGCGCTGGCAGAAGAAGGCAATCGTGTAAAAGCTTCTGGCAGAAGAAGTCAATCGTGTAATTATAAGCCAAGACGGTTTTGAACATACTTAACGCTTTCGATGTATTCTTCGTCAGTGTCAAGGTGTTCAATAATCATTGGCATTTCCTTGTCTTCATTGTCTGCAAGCTTTGCAAAAAGATTTATGTCGAGTGTTCCCTTACCGCATGCACATTCTTCAAGCTGAAAAGTATATTCCTGCTTTAAGTTGATGTCCTTTAAGTGACAGCTGCAGATTTTTCCCTTAAGCTTTGCAAAGCATTCTTCAAGAAACCTGTCGTTAAAGAAATAACGCTCCGGTGAAGTAATCATGTTTACTACATCAAGATGAACTCCAAATTCACTGCGGTCTACTTCTTTCAATAAGCGCAAGTATTCGTCAGGGCCTGTCGGTATCATCCAGGGCATTGATTCTATTGCAAACTTTGTGTGCAGAGGCTTTGCTTCATCAATTATCCGCTGAATCATGCTGACAGTTTCGCTCCATGTTTCTTCGCTGAAGTTTTCCCTGTAACCGCCGTCCCATCTTGGCCCATGCGGTGTACCTGCAACATTTACGCAGCAGCGTGCACCAATCCTGTCTGCCATTTTAAGCTGGTCTATAGCATACTGAATCCACTTTTCTCGTTCAGCTTTGTCTTTTGCAAGCGTGTTACGCCATACGCCTACTTCTGCAATTACAAGTCCTGCTTTTTCAGCTTCATTTTTGTACGCAAGAATTGTATCTTCGCCGGCGTTGCAGTCTACTGGAAATACAACTGACTTAAGGCCGAGTGATGTATGTTTTGCAGCCCATTCTTCCGGCGAGCTGTGCTTTAATGAAGAAGATATTCCAAGGTTCATGTGATGCTCCTTTTATTGTTTTTGCTGTCAGAATGTGCGCTTGTGTATTACAGACGGATCCATCTTATCAAGAGCTTCAATTCCCGTGCGGCTCATTATTCCCTTAAGCTCATCAGTCATCTGAATAATGCGTCCTGCGGTTTTTTCAGAGCCTTCTTTTAAAAGCGGCATAAGGTGGCGGCCAACGGAAACTGCTTTTGCTCCGAGTGCAAGGCATTTGTAAACGTCCATTGCGCTTTCAATTCCGCAGTCTACGAATACAGGTATCTGGTTTGAAACAGCGTTCAATATTTCCGGTAATACAAAAAGCGGCGGTACGGAATAGCTGACCATGTTGTGGTGGTGCGAAACGACAATTCCCTGTGCTCCAGCCTTAAGGCATTTTTCTGCATCACGTGTACTCAATACGCCTTTAACTATGAAAGGAAGTTTTGTGCTCTGAATGAAATCCTTGAGTTCGTCAAATGACTTTGCTTTCATCTGTTCTCCAAGAACAAAGTCGTACTTACCGTCAGCAGAAAATGAGTGGTCAATATCCATTCCTACTGCAAAGCATCCGCATTTTTCTGCATGCTTTATTTTTGCAAGAATACGCTCATTGTCTTCGTAAGGCTTTATTATTTTTATTGTACTTGCACCAGTTGCGCATATGTCTTCAAGTTCCTTTTCGTCACCCATTCCAACCCAGTGAACGGCATTTGCCTTAGCAGCTGCTTCTGCATACTTGACCATACCGTTTTCTGCAGTATTTCCAAGATGAGAAAGTGCTGCAGTCATTACAGGAGTAGAAAACTTTTTTCCATAAAGCTCCATCTCGCTCGAAGCAAGAGTACTGTCCAAATAGCGTGTTTCCACCAAAAGTGAATCAAAATAATCGCGGGTAATTTTATCCGAATCTGATGTGTATTCCATGCTTTTAGTATATGTTAGTAAATAAAATATTGTATAGTATTTTTTTTTACAAAAGTTGTATTGATATAGAAACAAGATAAAAAACACGCTTCCGCATAGAACCTGACCTGTGGGACGGGCTGCCTCGCCTGGTCTCTGCGGGCAAAAAAAGCCGCAGAATGTCCCACAGGTCAGAACCTCTGCTCCGCATGTTTTTTATCTTTTGCATACAAAAGTCATGTTAAATAAAAATATTTTATTTATATAAAAACTGCAGAAGTCATCAGATTCTGTAAAATTTGTTTTTCTCGAAAACAGAAGAAGGTGAATATTTCTTCTAAGCAAAATAAATTTTTTGTAATAAGAATGTGTAAAAAAGTATGCGGAGCAGGGGTTCTGACCCAAAACCGATTTCCGGCCTTTATACCCGCCGTCACCACGAGGACCCTAGGATTTTGGGTCAGGTTCGCTGCGGGAGCATACTTTTTTACACGTATTTCTTACTGAAATTTGTATTTATATTAAAATCAATAATATTCACCATTTTATGTTTAACTTTGTATGGTGTTTTATTCCAAAATAACAATCCTTTATATAATTTATATAGAACAAATTGCTCAAAAAAAATATAATATCCTTTATGTCTAAGGTATCAAAATTACTAAAAGGAATGGAAAAGAAATACGTAGTTAATTCCATTCTTTCCCCAATTGCAATGATTGGTGAAGTCGTTATGGAAGTAGTAATACCTTTCATAATGGCAAAAATTATTGATATTGGAATTGCCGGAAACGATTTGCCTTACGTTGTTAAGACAGGTCTTATAATGATGGGCCTTTCGGTAATTTCACTTATCTGCGGAGTGTTGGGAACAGTTTTTTCTACAAAGGCTGCTCAGGGATTTGCCTTCAACTTAAGAAAAAGGCTTTTCAATAAAATCCAGAATTTCTCTTTTGCAAACATTGATAAATTCAGTACTGCATCTCTCGTTACGCGTCTGACAACAGATGTAACAATGACTATGAACGTTTACAGAATGCTCATCCATATGTGCATCCGTTCACCGTTCATGATGATTGCCGGAACAATAATGGCTTTCAAGATGAATGCCAGACTTGCAGTTATATTCCTTATCGCAATACCTGTTATTGCAATAAGCATTCTTCTTCTTGCAACTGCTGCACATCCACGCTTTGAAAAAATGATGCGCATGTTCGACGGAATGAATGCCGCAATTCAGGAAAACCTTATCGGTATCCGTGTAGTAAAGGCTTACGTCCGCGGTGAATACGAAGAAGAAAAATTCCGCAATGCCGCAGATAACGTAAGAAAAGCTCAGGTTAATGCGGAAAAAATAATCATCTTCAACATGCCTGTCATGATGATGGTAATGTACCTTTCGATGATAGCAGTAATGTGGTTCGGCGGAAATCAGGTTGTAGTTGGTGACATGCTTTCAGGTGAACTCATAAGCTTCTTTACTTATGTAACACAGACTCTTTCTTCACTCATGATGCTTGGAATGGTATTTGTTTCGCTCGTAATGGTTAAGGCTTCAAACAAACGTATCATTGAAGTTCTGGATGAAGTACCGGATATTGCTGACTGCGAAAATCCTGTAATGAATGTTGCAGACGGTTCAATCGAATTTGAAAACGTAAACTTCAGCTATCATAAGAAAGAAGACAACTGTGTACTAAGGGACATCAACCTTAAGATAAAGAGCGGACAGGTAGTAGGAATCATTGGAGGAACAGGTTCTTCAAAGACAACACTTGTTTCGTTACTGCCTCGTCTTTACGATACATTAAGCGGTTCCGTAAAAGTAGGCGGCGTTAACGTAAAGGATTATGACATTACGGTTTTACGCGACAGTGTAGCTATGGTTCTGCAGAAGAACGTACTGTTCAGCGGCTCAATCAAAGACAACCTGCGCTGGGGAAATAAAAATGCAACTGATGAAGAAATTGTTGCAGCATGTAAGGCAAGCGATGCAGATTCATTCGTAAGTTCATTCCCTGAAGGTTACGATACAGAACTTGGTCAGGGTGGTGTAAATGTTTCCGGAGGTCAGAAGCAGCGTCTCTGCATAGCACGCGCACTTCTTAAAAAGCCGAAGATTCTTATTCTTGACGATTCAACTTCTGCTGTAGACACTGCAACAGAAAGCCGCATACAGGCAGCATTAAAGGAACTTGCTCCTGAGACAACAAAAATAATCATTGCTCAGCGTATTTCTTCCGTAAAAGATGCAGACGTAATTTTCGTACTTGATGACGGAATGTTAAGCGGTTCCGGAACTCACGATGAACTTCTTGAAAAAAATAAGATTTACCGTGAAGTATTTGAATCTCAGCAGCAGGGCAGCGGTGACGCTGACTTAAGTTAAGGAGTTTATTATGCCGGGTCCTGGTAGAACAAAAGGTTTTGCAAAACCAAAAAATGCTAAAAAGACAATTTCCAGAATCTTAGAATATATGGGAAAATTCAAGTCGCTATGGTTTGTAGTTTTCCTGTGTGTTGTAGTTTCATCTGGTGCAGGCGTAATTGGTAATTATTTGATTAAGCCGGCACTTAACGATTATGTAATTCCGCTTGCACAGAAATATGCAGCAAACGGTTTTTCAGAAGAAATAGCACAGGGGCTTGCAGGATTTGCAGGCCTTCTTGTAAAAGTAATTGTTATTTTTATTGTAGGTGTAGTTGCTTCTTACTGCAACCAGCGCCTTATGATTTACATTTCAACAAACCTTCTCTTCAACATAAGATGTGATTTGTTTGAAAGACTGGAAAAGCTTCCGATTAAGTATTATGACGCACATACTCACGGCGAACTTATGTCGCGCTTTACGAATGATACTGATACTCTTCGTGAAATGATGAGCCAGACTGTTCCGCAGCTGTTCTCTTCTGTAATTACAGTAGTGTCTGTTCTCGTAATGATGATTGTACTTAGTCCAATGCTTACAGTGCTTATGATTGTAACAATGTTCCTTACAACATTAGTCCTTACTGCTATAGGCAAGCGTTCTGCAAAAGCATTCCGTCAGAATCAGAAATGCGTTGGTGAACTTAACGGCTTCATTGAAGAAATGATTGAAGGTCAGAAAGTAATCAAGGTATTCAACCATGAACCTAATGCAAAAAAGGAATTTCTTGCACTCGATGAAAACCTTCGTGAAGCAGGAACAGCCGCAATGACTTTCGGCGGTATAATGGGTCCTGTAACAAACAACTTTGCACACATGCAGTACGCAGTCATAGCAATTGTTGCTGCAGCATTCATGGTACTTGGCTTAAGGGGAACAATAAGCTTCTCATGGTTTACCGGAGCACTTAATCTTGGAACTATTGCAGCTTTCCTTCAGTATACACGCTCTTTCAGCCAGCCTATTTCACAGATGAGCATGCAGGCAAACAGTGTACTCAATGCACTTGCCGGTGCCGAAAGAATCTTTGCCGTAATCGATGAAGAACCGGAAGTTGACGAAGGAACATATTCTCTTGTTAACGCAACAGTTGCAAAAACAATTGACGGTAAGCCAAAACTTGTTCAGGCATTTGCCACAACAGGTGAATGGGCATGGAAAAACCCTGCTGACAATTCACTCAAAAAGCTTGAAGGCGAAGTTGTATTTGACCATGTAACTTTTGCATATAAGCCTGAAAAAACTGTACTCCACGACATATGCATTCACGCAAAGCCGGGACAGAAAATTGCCCTTGTAGGTTCAACAGGAAGCGGTAAGACAACAACAATAAATCTCCTTACAAGATTCTACGATGTTGCAGAAGGAAACGGTGCTATTACTTACGACGGAATTCCACTTAACCAGATAAGCAAGAATTCCTTAAGAAAATCACTCGGAATGGTACAGCAGATTACACATCTGTTTACAGGAACAATCCGCGACAACATACGCTACGGTAACCTTGAAGCTTCAGACGCTCAGGTTTACGAAGCAGCTAAACTTGCAAATGCAGACAGCTTCATCCGTCATCTTGAAAACGGATACGACACTGTAATTACAGGAGACGGTGCTTCTTTAAGCCAGGGACAGAGGCAGCTCTTAGCCATAGCACGCGCTGCTGTTGCTGACCCGCCTGTACTCGTTCTTGACGAAGCAACTTCTTCAATTGATACGCGAACAGAAAAGCTTATTGAAAAAGGCATGGATTCGCTCATGGCAGGAAGAACAACTTTTGTAATTGCACACCGTCTTTCAACAGTACGCAATGCTGATGAAATTATCGTTCTTGAGCACGGTAAGATTATTGAGCGCGGTACGCACGATGAACTTATTGCTGCAAAGGGACGCTACTACTTCCTGTATACAGGAAACCGCATTACATTAGACGAGTAGTTTGTAGATTTTTGACATTTTCTTTTCCTCATGTTAAAATGGAATCTGTAATTAATCGATTTTAACAGAGGAGAAGTTTATGGCGACAAACGGTAAAGTGCGCTTTTCTTTGCGTGCTAAATTAATCATTATGGTTCTTGCAATAGTTACAATTTCTACCGGAACCTTATTCCTTGGTATTTACAGGCGTACTGTTGCAAACATGACAAAAAGTGTTTACACCCAGCTTGCAGAAGTAACGGACAGTCTTGAAAAACAGATTCGTACGATTAATGAAATGGAACTTACAAAATTAAGGGTTCTTTCAAAAGTCGAACTGCTTCGTGATCCGGAAAAACCTCTTGATGAAAAACAGTCTTTCTTAACTTCAATCCTAAAGGAATGGGATAGCAATAAATACGAAAACCTTGCTTTCTATGATAAGGAAGGAAATGCAATCGTAGCCGACGGTCGAAGAATGAATTTCGGTACACGCGATTACTTTAGCGTAGCATTCGGCGGTAAGGAATATATTGCTGACCCTGCATTCAGTCCTGTAACAAATTCTGTACTTCAGTATTATTCTCTTCCTGTTTACGATTTTGCAAACAAACCGGTTGGTGTTCTAGTAATTGTAATCAAGGGAAATGCCCTTCTTGAAACAATTGAACAGATTGATATTGGTGCAGGAATGCATCCTTCTGTAATCAACAGAGTTACATCTGCAACTATTGCAAATGCAAATCCTGGTACAGACGAAACTGAAAATGAAGAACAGGTTGATGAATCTACTGAAATTGGAAGGGTATTGAATAACCTTTTTGCCGGACAGACAAATCAGGAAGTATTTGAAGATCCAAACATTGGCTTTAAGATGATTTGTTCTTACAAGCCTATCGAAGGAACAGACTGGTCTATTTTTGCAGTAACACTGTATGACTTCTACTTTGGCTCATTAAAGGGAATGCGCATCTTCTCAATCATTCTCCTTGTCGTAGTCATTCTTGTTTCTATAGTTGCAAGTATCATTCTTGTTGCAATTATCGTAAGTCCTCTTAATTCAGTAAAGAAATCAATCGTTGACATTTCTTCAGGAAGTGCTGACTTAACAAAGCGTATTGAAGTTACGACAAATGATGAAATTGGTGATGTTGTAGGCGGATTCAATCAGTTTACGGAAAAACTCCAGAACATCATGCTGGGCCTTAAATCTTCAAAGAACAATCTTACTGAAGCTGGTGAAACCTTACGCGCAAGTACTCAGGATACAAGCGCTTCCATTTCACAGATTCTTGCAAACATTGATTCTGTTCACAACCAGATCAAGAATCAGGGCTTAAGTGTTCAGGAAACAGCCGGTGCCGTTAACGAAATTGCGTCAAACATTGAATCTCTTGAAAAAATGATTGAAAACCAGAGCGCAGGTGTTACACAGGCATCTACAGCCATTGAGGAAATGGTAAGCAATATTGAATCTGTAAACGCATCCGTAGACAAGATGGCAGGCAGTTTTGAAACATTGATCCGCAGTGCAGAAAGCGGTTCACAGCTGCAGCTTGAAGTTAACGAAAAGATTGAAAACATCCGTGTTCAGAGTGATACGCTTCAGGAAGCAAACGCTGCAATTGCAAGTATTGCCGGACAGACAAACCTTCTTGCCATGAACGCTGCAATCGAAGCTGCTCATGCCGGTGAAGCTGGTAAGGGCTTCTCTGTAGTTGCTGACGAAATCCGTAAGCTTTCAGAAACATCTTCAGTTCAGTCAAAGACAATCGGTAATCAGCTTAAGGAAATTCAGGATTCAATTGATACTGTAGTAACTGCTTCAAAACAGTCTAGTGCTGCATTTGAAGACGTATCTGCAAAGATCAGGAATACAGATGAAATTGTTCAGCAGATCCGCAGTGCCATGACGGAACAGAGACAGGGCTCTATGCAGATCAGCGATTCATTGCACTCAATGAACAACAGTACAACAGAAGTACATACAGCTTCACGCGAAATGGCTGAAGGAAACAAGGCTATTCTCGAAGAAGTACAGAAGCTGCAGAATGCTACAGACATGATGCAGGCAAGTATGGAAGAAATGGCTGAAGGTGCAAAGAAAATCAACGAAACAGGCAATTCATTGAATGAAATTGCAAACAATATGGACAAATCAATTCAGGCTATTGGTGACCAGGTAGATTTGTTCAACATCTAAGCCATATACTGACATTAACAGTAAGCCAATTAAAAAGCGTCTTTTCCAAAAGGGGAGGCGCTTTTTCTTTATTGCTACTGATTTTGTTTTTCACTATAATTTATAGAATTACACGCACTTTTTTGTGCAGAATAAGAGGAATGCAAAATGAAAGCAATTGAAATGGAAAAAGCCTACGATCCTAAATCATTTGAGGACCGTATTTACGGCGAATGGGAAAGCAAGGGTTACTTTAAGCCTGTTTCTGATGAAAAATCACCTGCTCACTGTCAGTGTGAAAAATGTCAGGGAACCTATTCAGTCGTCATTCCTCCTCCAAACGTTACTGGTGTACTCCACATGGGTCACGGTTTAAACAACACTCTTCAGGATATTGTTGTTCGTTACCACAGAATGAAGGGAGACAATATTCTCTGGGTAACTGGTACTGACCACGCTGGTATTGCTACACAGAACGTTGTAGAACGTCAGCTCAAGAAGGAAGGTCTTTCACGTAATGACCTTGGCCGCGAAAAGTTCCTTGAAAGAACATGGGCAGTTAAGGAAGACCATCACAATACAATCGTTAAACAGCAGAGAAAGCTTGGTAACTCAACAGACTGGGACCGCGAACGCTTTACAATGGACGAAGGTTTAAGCAAGGCTGTTCGTGATGTATTTGTTACTCTTTACGAACGCAATCTTATTTACAAGGGTCAGTATCTTGTTAACTGGTGTCCACGCTGCGGTACTGCATTGGCTGATGATGAAGTTGACCACATGGATACTGCCGGCGCAATGTACCACATCTGGTATGAATATGCTGACGGTCCAGCTCCTGACGGTTCTACAAAAATTGAAATTGCTACAACTCGTCCTGAAACACTTCTTGGTGATACTGCTGTTGCCGTAAACCCAAGTGATGAACGCTACAAGGACATTGTTGGCAAAAAGCTCAAGCTTCCGCTTACAGACCGCGTAATTCCGATTATTGCTGACGCTTACGTTGACAAGGAATTTGGTACCGGTATGGTAAAGATTACTCCTGCACACGATCCTAACGACTGGCAGGTTGGTCAGAGAAACAATCTTGAAGTAATCAATATCCTTAACCCGGACGGAACTCTTAACGAAAACTGTCCTGAAAAATACCGCGGACTTACTTGTGAAAAGGCACGCAAGCTTATCATTGAAGATTTGACAGAACAGGGACTCTTTAAGGAAGAAGAAAAAATTACACACTCAGTAGGTCACTGTTACCGCTGTAATACAGTTGTTGAACCATATCTTTCTTACCAGTGGTTCGTAAAGATGAAGCCTCTTGCAGACAAGGCACTTGATGCATGGAGAAAAGGTGAAATCGTATTCTATCCGCGCAAATGGGAAAATACTTACCAGAGATGGCTTGAAGGAATACGTGACTGGTGTATCAGCCGTCAGTTATGGTGGGGACACAGAATTCCTGCATGGACTTGTTCTGAATGTGGTGAAATTATTGTAAGCCGTGAAGACCCAACTTGCTGTCCTAAGTGTAATGCTGCTGCAGACAAGCTTGTTCAGGATCCGGATGTTCTTGATACATGGTTCAG
>JAZUKU010000212.1:0-9188 GCA_045643485.1 Treponema sp.
TTGATGACCTTGAAAAAATTCCGTTCACATGTAAGGACGATTTACGCGCAACTTATCCATACGGACTGTTCGCAGTTCCAATGAGTGAAGTTGTCCGTCTGCACGCTTCTTCTGGTACAACAGGCAAACAGATTGTTGTTGGTTACACAAAAGGTGACCTTGACATTTGGGATGACTGCTGTGCACGTCAGTTAGCAGCAATTGGTGTTGGTCCGGGAGACTTCATTCACAACGCATACGGTTACGGAATGTTCACTGGTGGATTCGGTATTCACGGAGGAGCAACAAAGCTTGGCGCAACTGTAATGCCTGTAAGCGCAGGAAATACTCAGAGACAGATTACGTTCATGCACGACTTTGGCTCAACAGTTTTGTGCTGTACTCCTTCATACGCAGCTTATCTTGGCGAAACTTTACGCGAGATGGGTCATGACACAAGTTACATTAAGCTTAAGGCAGGAATCTTTGGTGCAGAACCGTGGACTGAAAGTATGCGCAAGGACATTCAGAATTCACTTGGAATTAAAGCTTACGACATTTACGGTTTGACAGAAGTAATGGGACCGGGTGTTGCTTTTGAATGCAGCGAACAGAAAGGCATGCATGTTAACGAAGACCACTTCATTGTTGAAACAATTGATCCGGAAACAGGAAAGCGTTTGCCGGACGGTTCAAAGGGTGAACTTGTATTCACTGCCTTAACAAAAAAAGCCTTCCCAATGATGCGCTTCAGAACAAAGGACATTGGTATTCTTACAAGAGAAAAATGTGCGTGCGGAAGAACATTCGTCCGTATGACAAAACCAATGGGACGTACAGACGACATGCTTATCATTCGTGGCGTAAATGTTTTCCCAAGCCAGGTAGAAACAGTTCTTTTACAGAACGGTTATTCTTCAAACTACCAGATTATTGTTGGCCGCGAAAACAACAACGATACTTTCGAAGTTAAGGTTGAAATGTTACCGGAACAGTTCAGCGACGTTGTTTCTGAAGTAAAGAAACTTGAATCTAAACTTGAGAATTCTCTGCTGACAATTCTTCAGATTAAGGCTAAAGTTACATTAGTAGCACCTAAGTCAATTGCACGCAGCGAAGGTAAGGCTAAGCGCGTTATAGACACACGCCATCTGCACGACAATTAATGTGCTGTATCCAAATCAAAATGAATGGAGGAAAAAAAATGACAATCAAACAGCTTTCAATTTTTCTGGAAAACAAACCGGAAACTCTTTATAAGCTTACGGAAACTCTTGCAGTTAACAAAGTAAACATGCGGGCTCTTTCTCTTGCTGACTCCAGTGACTTTGGAATAGCACGAATTATCTGCGATTCGCCAGATGCTGTTGCAGACAAACTGCGGGGCGAAGATTACATTGTTAACGTAACGGATGTTCTTGCTGTAGAGATTCCAGATGAAGCAGGCAGCTTAAACAAGATACTTAAAGTGCTTAGCGAAAATAACCGCAACGTAGAATACATGTACGGATTTACCGGCCGCAAGACAAACACTGCATGTATGATAATGCGCTGCACTGATGTTGCTAAGGCAGAAGAAGTTCTTTATGCTGCTGGAATAAAACTTATTTCTCAGGAAGAGCTGCTTAACATTTAATTCTGAAGACGAAAAAATATTTCTATAAAAAGTAAATTAATTCTACATATAGAATATTTTTTTCTATATATAGTAATTCTTTGTAATAAAAAGAAATATTTTTTTAAAACTAAAGTTTTCTTTAAGCATTTGAATTTATACTTTCATTATATAGATTAAAAAGTCCTTTTGATGTCATGAAGTTTTTTTCATTTCGTCGAAAGGATTTTTTTTGTTTAAATGAATTTTTATTGAGGTTATTTTCCATGCGTAAACTTTTCTCCAGAGTATTTTTGTTAACAGCAGCAGTTGTTATGATGACTGAATTTTTTTCTTGTCAGAATTTTTTATCTGGCAGCGATTTGAAAGAAGAGATGAGTGAAATTATAGCTGACCTTCATGCTTCTGAAATACCGATACTGTTTGTTACAGATGAGGGAACTGGAACAATAACTTCCAATAAAAATATTTTAAAGGTAGGAAGGGAACTTTCATTTATATACAAGGTTAATTCAAATGTAAAATTTGAATACTGGATTATAAAAGAAGAAGGTGAAATAACTACTGATGTTGCAGAAGTAAAAAAAGATGAAGCAGATGAGAAAGATGAAAAATACATACTTAAATTTCTTAGGGAACCAAAAAGAGTAACGGACAAAAAAACAGGTGAAGAAAGGTATGCTGAAATTGTAATTACACCATCTTACAAAATGCGTCCAGTTGCGCGAACAATTACTCCTGTAAATGAACCAAATGGAATAAGCCGCGATCGTGCAATCTTTCTTGAATTTACAAAAGACATAGAAGAAGAATCCTTTATTTTTTCTACAGATGAAATACCGGCTGATGTTGCAGAAGAAGATATTTTTAAAAATGAAGACGAAGAAATATTTGCTTATCGTTTGAATGGAGAAACTTTTTTTAAAAATATTGAAATAACAAATTCAATGAAAGAAAGTCTTGTAGAACATTTTAAGGAACCAAAGGTTGATGGTAAATCTTTAACAATTGAAGTTGATAAGATAAATCCTATACTTATAAATTCAGGCAGTTATGAAATGATAGATGTAACTGTCAAAAAGGATGTAACAGATACAGAAGGCGTTTCATTACCAGAGGATATAAACTGGCACTACAAAATTATTGAAGCAACAGATGAAAAGGCAACAATTTATACTGAAGCAGAAACAATTAACGGAGTTGTTTCAGGAACTGTTCCGGCTGAACAGAAAATCCGTGAATGTAATATCAATCAGAAAATTACATTGGATTTTACAGAGAATGCTGGTTTCCAGTTTTTCAAATGGGAATATGATGAAAAAATTGTAAGTTTAGAAAATCCAAGAAGCAAGACTACTACTGCAATTGTATTGAATGCTACAAAGAACATTGTAAGCGGTGAAGATAAACCTAGTACTATAAAAGCAATCTGTAAACCAAAGCTTAAGGTTGTTGGTGTTGAACCATCAGATAATCAGCTGGTTTCAAAAAACAGTTCTATAAGTATTAAATTCAATAATAATATTCCAAATGATGAAGAAGGAAAAAAGGCTTTAAATGGAATAATGATTTCTATGGGTTCAGTTTCAATAAAAGACTGTTTTAATGAACCGGAAATTGTTAATGATACAGTAATATTTACTGCAAGAAATGATAACATGATAGATGTTCCTGCAGGAGAAACAAAAAGTGTAGTAATTACACTTCCTTCTTCGTTGTATTATAAAGCAGAAGACGGAACAAAAATTACTCTTGATGAAAGTACTGACAGTTACAAATATAAAATAGACAATTCAACAGTAGAAAAAACAAAAGTTTTATTCAGTACATCTACAGGAAGCGGAAAAATTTATGCTGATGATACTGATATGTCTTTAATTGCAGGCGGAAACGAATATTCTATTGGACAAACAGTTTCTTTAAGATATGAAGCAAACGAAGGATATCAGTTTAACGGCTGGGAAGTTTTAGCCGGAGGAACAGTTGTTGATGCAAATAAAATAAAAATTGCAGATACAAAAGCAAAAGAGACAACGTTAACTGTTAAGGAATTATTAAATACTGTAACTGTCAATGCAAAAGCAAGCGCTTTCTTAACAGCATCATCTGAAATTGAAAATACTAAAGTTGCAAAAAATAAAGATATAGTTATTGTATTCAGCAAAGAGATATCTACAAAGAACGATCTTTCTAAAATTCAAATTGCAGCAGATGGAACAAGAGTTGATAAGAATTTTTCAGACAGACAGTTAAACGGAAAAACACTCACAATTAAAAACACAAAACGTCTTGAAGTAGAAAAAGATAAGACAAAAGAAATAACAGTATTAATTCCAAAAGAGTTCTATTACGAAGATAACGGAACAAAAATTACGCTTAAAGAAGACAGGATAATTAATTATACGGTTGATCATACAACAATGGAAAAAGTTCTTGTAAAATTTGCATTAGTTGATGGAGAAACCAGAAACCCAATTCCACTTGCAGGAACTCTTACGCCTAATCAGGCTAAGGATTATTATCTTGATGAAGAGTTTGATGTTGATTTCAAGATTAACGATGGATATTATTTTGCAGGATATAAATATATAGATAAAAATGGAGATGTAATTTCAAAAAGTATTCTTGATGTTAAGAATATAAGTGATTATTCAAATACGCTTACTTTTAATGAAGTTACACAGGAATGTAATGTAACTGTAGTATGTTACAAGAGACCTTCTATTTCTTCAAAATCGCCGGATGTTGAAGCAAGAGTTAATGAAAATAATATTGGTATAGAAATTAACTTTAATCATAAAATTGAAGACGTATGTAAGGATATGATTAAAGTAAGTTATGACGGTGACGAAAGCTTTGTTAAGGATGACTACTTTAGTTCTTCAATAAACGGTGAAGGAACAAAAATAACTCTTGCACGAAAACCAAACACATGGCTTCCTGTTGGAACTTCTGGTGTTCAAAAAGTGACAGTAACAGTTCCTGGAGATATTTATTATCTGGCAAATGATTATCTTGATGCAGAAAAAACTATAAAAATAGAAGCTGGTTCAGAAGCAGAATACTATAAATGGACATATAAAATTGATAACAGTACATTAACAAAAACAAAAATCAAATTTGAAACAGAAAATGGAACTGTATATGCAAATGGAGAAACTGTCGCTAGTGTAGTTTCATTGGAAAAAGAGTATAACGAAAACAGTACAGTAATAATTAAATATGCTCCTAATGAAAATCATGAATTTACACGCTGGACAATAGAAGGCTTGCAGGAAGGGTTTGAAGTTTCTTCTGGAAATAAGTGCATAGTAACTTATAACGGAGAAGAATATCTTGTAATAGATGATATTACTTTGGACGAAACAACTTTACATGTTAAGAAAACAATTCCAAATGCAATAACCATTAAGAATAGCGAAAAGGAAAATCTGGTTATAAAAAATGTATATGTTGAAGGAAACAGCAATGTTCCTTTGTATATGCCTTCAGGATATGCCTGTGATTCAAAACTGGTTATTGAATTTAATAAAGATCTTGATGAAGACAGTATATGTTTAACACAGGTAAATTCACAAAATTTAAATTCCAATGATGGAACAATTAATATTGTCTCAGGTACAAATAATAGTTTGCATCTTGAAGAATATTTTTCTGCTCAAGTTCAGGGTAACACAATAATTCTTTCTCCGGATGTCATGAACTATAAAAATGGAAAACCTGATTGTTTAAAAATAAAAGATCTTGTTGAAGAAAAAACAGACGTATTTGATTTAATGCTTATCATTTATCCAGATGGAGAAACTGCAGGTTCCAGAAAAATTGTTGATACAGAAGGAAATACAATAAAAGCAGAAACATCAGGTACTAATAAAACAATAACCTGGTTTTACAGAATCAACGGTTATCAGGAAGAAAATAAACCAAAAATCAAAGGTATATCAATTGAAGCCAAAAAATATAATATTAACAAAGATGAATATTATCATACAAACATACCAATTATAAAAGAAGAATCCGAACTTGATACTCAAAAGATAGAAGAAATTCATGTTGGCGAAAAGATTAAACTTTCATTTACTGCTAACGATACAGACAGCGGAATAAAGGAAATAAGATGTGTTGAAAGAGTAATAAAAAGTTCTTCCGGGGCTTCCATTCCAAATCATTATTATACACATACGCTTTATAAGGCAACTTCTATTCTTAAAGAAGTAAATTACGAAGCTGAATTATCTTCACAAACAGAGAAAGACGGGCTTGTTACTCTGGAATTTGAAGTAGAAGATTTTGCCGGTAATGTTCAAAAAGAAAAATGTCTGATTATTAAAGATACAGTAATAGATTCGACATTAGTTTTAGCAAATGGTGATACTTTTATTTTAACTGCAACAAGAAATTATTATTATAATACGACAACATCAGAAATAGAGGAAGATACAGAAAATACTTTTTATGGTTCTTCAGAACGGGTGAAAATATATTATGAACTTTTTTTGTCAAATTACTATACAGGAAATGATGAAGTAAAAAAAGACATAAGAAATTCAGACCAGGGATATTGTTTAGAAAATTACAGACTTTCAGATGATAACTTTATTGTTTTGGATTTTAATTTTATTAAGGACAATTATTATCCAATTGAATATGGTATTGAAAGAATTAATAAACCAAATTTTAAAATAGATGTATTCTACAAGAACAATAAATACGAAGATTTTCCTGAAGAATCAAATGCAATAATTGAAACTGTTGATAACATAAAGTGTTTTTTATCTAGTGATTCAACAGAACCAATATTGATAAGCAAAAAATATTATAAAATACCACGTTCCGACAAAAATCAATATATTAAAATAGTATGTACAGATGAAATAGGAAATACAACTTCCATAGAAAAGGCAATACCTGGAGTAATGAATATTACTTATTTCCAATATAAAGAAGGAACACAAAAATATATTGAACCAAATTATGAAAAGCTTGATGACTTTAAAATTACAGCAAAAGAAAATGGAGCTACATTTGATGTTCTTTTTTATTTTACATATCAGGAGAATGCAGAAAGTGAAGAAACAAATCCAAGGGTAAATGATTATTTAATAAACGGTTTTCTTAATAACACAAGTGCAAGAATGACTTTTACACGAACTAATTTACCAGACGAAATATACAGACCAGACGGAATATATAATCTTTATTTTATTCCAATGTATGAATATCCTGATGGTTCCAGATACTATGGAAAAACAACTAAATATGTTTATAACTGGGTGTCTTCAACCCCGCAAGATTTTCATTATAATAATGCACATATAGGAGACGATTTTCCTCCTTCATTTGAAGTAGAACTTGAACCTATAGAAAGAAGTAAAGGAACAAGAACTATAAAGGTTACACTTCCTCCAAAATCAGAAGGCTGGGATATAGATACTGAATATTTATATGGAATTAAGTGTTTTCCACATGATGGAACAGGTGGGGCAAATGTTTATAATATCACAGTTTTAGATATGTATTTTCCTTTTAATGTTGATGTAAGTAAGGAAGAAGAAATTATTGATTATTTTGAATTGCAAAGCGGAAAATATTACGATATCTGTTTGTATCAAAAAAGCAAGGGAAATAGTTCTACACCATGTATTTATTTGAGTAAGAATTTTACAGTAACAAATGTAGATTTAACAGAAGATAATCGCGGTCCAAAATTAAATGAAAGTAATATTGACGGCTATATGCACCAATACATTAATTATCCTAATTTCTTAAGAATAGGAAAATTTGGAACGAATTATAATTTAATTCCGACAGATGATGGTTATGGATTATTAGATTTTGCTGCTCCGACTGATTATGAGGATGCAGAAATAGATATACCAGACGATGAAAAAGACTATTTCTGCTATAAGACATTTAAATATTATCTGATAAGAAAAGAAAATGAAACGTGGGATAATCCGAATTATACAATTGAATGGCTTGATGAAAATCTTGAGCCAGAATATAAGGATATTAAGTATAAATATAATGCAGAAAAAATAGGTCATCCTATGGACAAGTATGAACCGGATTATAATGATTTTGCTGATATAGACATATCTGATTTACCGGAAGGATATTACACGCTTGTACTGCGTTTTATGGACAACAGGATTAATCCTGAATTCTTGGCAGAAGATCCTGATAATCCTGAAATTTACTGGTATGAAGAATATCACGAGCCTAACGAATCATTATACACTTTTTCTTTTTCGACTATTTTGGATAAAAGGTCGGAGTCAAGTTTTTATTTAAGTGGCAGTAGTTATAGATCTAGTGAATACGCTGCTGTCGATAAACTTGATGTAAGTACAAACAATGATGCTGCAGGCAAGTGGAATTATATTGGTCTTGCTAGCAGTTATTCCTTTATAAATAGTTCCACTGGAGCAAAATTTTTAAGGGCTCATGCTTCTACTCAACGGGGCAGTAAGGTTTATGCATATGTATATAGATGTCCTGCATATGATGTATATAAACAGAGCCATTCATCATTCCGACTGAACAGTAAGAATATTCTTGTAACTGATACTGCATGCCAGGTATTCTGTGACGGTCCGATAATAGTTCAGGTTGTAAGCAGCAAGAATGATCTTTCTAAAGAATGGAAAGAACAGAAAGAATCAAATTCCAGCTTATCTGAAGCAGCTTACTGGCTTTCAAAAGGTAATCTGGAAAATTATAATAAGGCAAAACTTTATAACTATGATGATAATGTTGAAAACTGGAAGAATACATCCCTTTCTTTCAAGATATTACAAACATATGATAACAAATATTATGCAAGTATATTTACATTTGCGGATGGTACTTCATTGCTTTATAAGGGAAAAGTAGAGTACTGAAATTGATTGAAACGGGTATATAACAAGGCAGTTTTTAATACAAATATCGCTAAAGTATAGATTATAACTCCTCAATTCTGTATACTTAAGTAATATTAAACTTAATTTATTCAAATTAAAGGCATTTATTGCTGACAGAGGTATATATGAAACAGTTGATGTTGGGAAATGCTGCTGCTTCACGCGGTTTGTTTGAAGCAGGATGCTCTATTGTAGCAAGTTATCCTGGAACTCCAAGTACGGAAATTACGGAAGAAGCTGCAAAATTTAAGGAAATATACTGCGAATGGGCTCCAAACGAAAAGGTTGCTCTTGAAACAGCTTTTGGTGCTTCTTTGGCTGGCAAGCGTGCTTTCTGCGGAATGAAGCATGTTGGTTTGAATGTAGCTGCAGATCCTCTTTTTACAATTGCCTACACTGGCGTAAATGCAGGCTTGATTATTGGTGTTGCTGATGACCCTGGAATGCATTCTTCACAGAACGAGCAGGACAGCCGCCATCACGCAATTGCTTCTAAAATTCCTATGGTTGAGCCAAGTGATTCTGCTGAAGCTCTTGCTTTTGCAAAAATTGCTTACGAGCTTAGCGAAAAGTTTGATACTCCTGTTTTATACAAGATGTGTACACGTGTTGCTCACAGCCAGAGTATTGTTGAAACAAGCGACCGTGTTCTTCCACCTGTAAAGCCTTACGAAAAATCAATTCCAAAA
>JAZUKU010000213.1:0-16182 GCA_045643485.1 Treponema sp.
AAATACTTTTGAAGGCTTTACAAACATTACTTCTGTTACTTGCAGCAGTGATTCTCAATTGGAAAGAGTCGGGGAAAATGCTTTTAAGGACTGTACGTCATTACAATCTGCACAATTGCCTGATACAGTAACATACATTGGCTTTGCTGCATTCAGTGGCTGTACTGCATTGACAGAATTTACTGTTCCTGAAAATCTTGAATTTATTGTAGGTGAAACATTTAAGGATACAGCATTAAGCAGCATAATTATTCCTGAAAAAGTAAGGCAGATAGATCGCTATGCATTTGCAGGTTCTTTAATAAAGAGAGTATATATCCCTGATACAGTTGATTGCATTCAAAGCTTTGCATTTAATACTGGTACAGTTATATGTGCCGGATGGAGCAGTGAAGAACGTACTGGAGTCATTTTAAATTCTGATGAATATACAATTCTGTATTACGGGGAAATGGGTTACGAATTAACTGATGACGGAACTCTTACTGTTTACGGAGTCGGTGAGTCTGTAATGCCTGATTACACTACAACAAACAAAGCTCCTTGGAGCAGCTCTAGTTCTTCTATTTCTAAAGTCATTATTGCAGAAGATATGACTTCCATTGGTACATATGCATTCTATAATTATACTAAACTTGAAAGTGTAACAATGTCTGATTCTGTAAAATCAATTGCAGACCATGCATTCTATTGTTGTAAAAATTTAAAAGAAGTTATTCTTTCGTCATCTGTAGAAACAATAGATAACTATGCATTTGCCGGAACAAGTAATAATAATTTAGCTTCATTTAAAGAAGTTATAATACCTGCTTCTGTTGTAACAATAGGACAGTATGCTTTCCAATATTGTTCAGGACTGGAAACTGTAACATTTGAAGAAAACAGTAAGCTGGAATCACTTAAAACAGGAGTATTTAATTATTGCTCAGGTCTTGGTGAAATTGAGATACCTGCTTCTGTTAATTTTATAGGACAGAATTTATTCTCTGGATGTACTTCTTTGAAAAAGGTAGTCTTTGCAGAAGGTTCGCTGGTTGAGGAATTCAATGGAAATACATTCTATAACTGTACAAGTCTTGAAGAAGTTTCTTTGCCTTCTGGTTTGACAAAACTTTCTACATATACTTTCCAGAATTGTACAAGTCTTGCCAGACTCGATTTACCGGCTGGAATAAATCATTCTGATGGAATTGGAAACGGTTGTTTTAACGGCTGGACAAGCGGACAGGTTATTGTTGCTGACTGGAATTCTTCAGAAAGTAAAGTTAATACAAATTATTGGGGAGAAGCTGCAACTGTCCTTTATAATGATACTATAGACATGACAGTAACTTATGTTATTGATAGTAATACAACAAAGGAAATTACATACAATTATTTTGATGAAGATAAATCTTTGTATGAACCTGAAATATCTGAGAAAACATTCGGCGGCTGGTTTACAGATGATATGTATTCAACACAAGTGACAGATTTTGGTGTATTACAGGAATATATTAATACGGGTGTATTCGGAGACAGTCCAGTAAAACTCTATGCTTTATGGAGATAATGAAAGGTATTGAAAATTAAAAGCAAACAATAAATGGAGAAAAATAAATGTCAGGAAAAAACAAACAGAAAAAGGTAAAAGTGCCGATTCACTTTAAGCTTGAAACAATCTTTTCACTGCTGCTTATTGTAGCCCTTGGTGCTGCAATCTGTATGGTAGCAATTTTCGTAAGAAATGACGAAAGACAAAAGGCTGAAGACAACAATCTTACGATTAACCAGCGTACTGCAAAATCTATCAGTACTGTAATTCAGTCTGAACAGACAAATGCAGTTGATTTGCTTAATGCACTTCATCTTGTTTCGGATGATGATAGTGAAACTGCAGATTTTCTTTTTAACGATTACTGCGAACATTCTTCACAGATAATGTTTGTTAAGTCAAATAAAACTGGAATTAAATGTAACGAAAAGCTTTTGACAACTTATCCTGATTTGCAGGCAATAGTAGAACGCTGGCTTGCAAGTGGCGAAGTAAAAAAGCTTGAAGCAAATGTTAAGAATGGTGATTCAGAAGTTCTTAATGCTTCGGGAATTATTCATGCACCTGCTTTGTGTATTCTGTTTCCTTATACTGTTAACGGTCAGAAAGAAGCAGCTGCAGTAGGATTCAAATCTGACACTCTTACAGAACTTTTAACTATTGGTTCTCAGAACTCAACTTTCATTGTTAACAGAGAAGGTGAAGTTTTAATTCATACAGATTATGACAAAATGGTTAAGGGAGAAGACCTTTCGTTCCTGCCGGCTGTCCAGGAATTTGCTGCAACAGATTCTTCTGACATGCAGAAACTTTTCCCTGACGAAAACGGCGAAGAATGGTATTACGCTAACGAAAAAATCATAGGTGACATGCTTGTAATTACAAGTGTCAGCAAAAAACAGATTTTCCAGGCAATCGACAGAACTACTTATTTAAGCATTCTGTTTGCATGTGCCGTTATTTTCCTTGCTGTATTCATTATCCGTCTCTTTAGTAAAGGCATTACTTCTCCAATCGAAGACCTTGTAGATGCAGCTCATTCTATTGAGGAAGGAAATTACGAACTTGACCTTGAGCCTCGTACAAAAGATGAAGTTGGTCTTTTGACAAACAGCTTTACTTCTATGGCTAAAGGTCTTGCAGAACGTGAACGCTTAAAGACAACATTCAGTAAGTTTACAAACAAGGCTATTGCAGAAAAAGCAATGCGCGGTGAAATGCAGCTTGGTGGTGAAACAAAGAATGCTACAATCTTCTTCTCTGACATCCGTTCGTTTACAGCAATGTCAGAAAAGCTTACTCCAGAAGAAGTTGTTGATTTCCTTAACAAATACATGACACGCATGGTTGAATGCGTTAACAAGACAAACGGTGTTGTAGACAAATATATTGGTGACGCAATCATGGCTGTTTGGGGTGCTCCGGAAAGTGCCGGTACTCCTGCAGACGATGCATGGAATGCAGTTAAAGCTGCTTTAATGATGCGTATTTCGTTGTATCAGCATAACAAGGAACGTGCTGCTGAAGGAAAGCCTCCTATTAAGATTGGATGCGGTCTTAACACAGGTCCAGTCGTAGCAGGTCAGATTGGTTCAAGTGAAAGAATGGAATACACTGTAATTGGTGACGCAGTAAACTTTGCAAGCCGTACTGAATCTTTAAACAAACCGTTTGCAACAGATATCCTCATTACAGAAAATACATGGAATTACGTAAAGGATAAAATCATTTACGAAGAAATGCCTTCTGTTCACGTAAAGGGAAAGGAAGCTGCAGTAAGAATGTTTGCTGTAGTTAATGTTATCAATGCAAAAACTGGTCCGCAGAATATTGATGAACTTAGAAAATTCCTTGGTAACGCAACTCCTGATTTAGGAAAGGTAAATACAGATGAAGAAGAAAAGAAGTATAAGATTAACGGTTAACGACGTACTCATTACATTTATCTGCTTTGCAGGAATGGCATACTGTCTGTTTCTTTTTTACAAAGGCATAAATGTAGAGTTTGAGCGTAATGAAGCTCCAATCGGCGTTATCTATTACAAATACAATAATGCTCAGCGAAGAATGAAGGACAGTAGTATCTGGGAACGCCTTAAGAACGGTTCAAAAGTTTATGACGGCGACAGAATCAGGACTGCTGCAATGTCAGAAGCATTTACTTTTTTTGACGGTAATTCTGAAATAAAGATTCACGAAAATTCTCTTGTTCAGCTTTACGGAAAACAGTCTTCAAATAAAGTAGACTTTATAAGCGGCTCAATTTCTGTACAGGCTGCTACAAAAGTTTCCGGAGACATTACGGCTAAACCACAGTTTACAATTCAGACTGGCGGTAAAGTACTTTCGTTTGATGACAATACAACTGCACATCTTTCCGTAAATCCTGTTGATGCTTCTGAAGCAACATTGACAGTAACTTCAGGTGAAGTAAAAATTGAAAAACTTGTTTCATCAGTTTCAGGTCTTCTTTCAATTCTTCCGGGTGCAAAATCTGTTGCGGACACAGTTTCTGAAATGGCAATCGAAAAAATCGAAGCAGGTAATTCAATTTCTTTCGATACAATTCCTGCTGATGCCAAGAATACTGCAATGTTCTCTGTTAACGGTCAGAATGTCCGTGAAGCAAAACCTCTTGCAGTTTCAATGCCGACAACAACTTATTCTGTAATCCAGAGCGGCAGAAGAAAGGCTTCAATTCCGTTCTTCTGGACTAACGGTAAGAACATTCATGTTGACTTTGCATATACTGCTGATTTCTCTAACATCATTGAACGCCGTCAGCTCTATTCTGAAACAGGAAGAAGTACAATTACTCTTGATTTTGCTAAGGCTGGTGATGTCATTTACTGGCGTGCAATTTGTGATGATGTTAATGCCGCAGAACAGGAAACTTATCCGACGGGTATAATTATGGTTCACTCGCCGGAAGTAGAAGACTTTACTGTTGCTGCAAGTACGATCATGTCTAAGGAAGAAGCTGAACAGGCAAAGAAAGCTGTAGAAGTTAATACACAGCAGTCAGAAGCAGCAATGGAACAGATTGTTGCAAAAGACATTCAGGAAAACAAGCTGAAGTTTGAATACGTTCCGGAGCCGGTTGTTGAAGACAATTCAGCACAGCTTGCAGAAGAAGCGCGTTTGGCAGAGGAAGCAAGAATTGCAGAAGAGGCAAGGTTAGCCGAAGAAGCAAAACTCGCAGAAGAAGCAAGGTTGGCAGAAGAAGCTGAAAAAGCAGAAGAAGCAAAGAAAGCCGCAGAAGCTAAAAAGGCCGCAGATGCTAAGAAAGCAGAAGAAGCAAAGAAAGCCGCAGAAGCCAAAAAGGCCGCAGATGCTAAGAAAGCAGAAGAAGCAAAGAAAGCTGCAGAAGCTAAAAAGGCAGAAGATGCAAAGAAGGCTGCAGAAGCAAAGAAAGCCGCTGCAAATGCATTTGTAAGCTCAAAGCCTGTTCTTGCAAAACCTGCTGCAAATGCTGTAGTAACAGAAGACATTCTCCTTGCAGACGGAGAACCAAAAGTTGTATTCGAATGGAACAAAGTAAAGGATGCACAGAAATATGTATTCACATTCATGAGTTCATCTAAAGCTGTTCTTTTGACAAAGACTGTTTCGGAAACAAAATTTGTTCTTGATGATACAGACGTTCTTGATGAAGGAACATTCTTCTGGTCTGTAGTAGCTGTTGCAACAATTGACGGAAAAGAAACAACAAGTGCTGCTGCAGAACAGTCATTTGAAATCAAGCTGAGCGAAATTGGAAACGCTTCAATTGATACATCAAATCTTTTGCAGTAATGCAGAATAACTTTTAAAATAATTAAGGCTGCCTGTTAACAGACAGCCTTTTTTGTTGTGCAGGACTTTTGCTTAAGCTACATAAGCTTCAAGCATTTCTACGCGGCCAGGTGTGCGCATGCGTGTAATTGCGTGCTTTTCAATCTGACGGATTCTTTCTTTTGTAAGATTATACTTGTCGCCGATTTCCTTAAGTGAGCAAGCTTTTTCTCCGTTAAGGCCAAAGCGCTGGCGGAGGACTGCAGCTTCTGTTGGCTTAAGTGTATCAAGCAGACTGTCAATATCTTCTTTAAGAGAAGAGCTGATAGCTTCTTCTTCTGGAGCTGCATAGCGGTCATCTTCAATAAAGTCTCCTACGCAAGAAGATGAACTTTCTACAGAAGAAACCTGTGCGTCAAGGCTTATCATTTCGCGGCTGATGTTGAGCATTTCGCGAACGTATGTGTTTTCCATATTGAGCATTTCGCCAATCTGTGCAATTTCTTCTTCTTCAGACTGATTGCCGTTAACCATTTTCTTAGCCTTTTCAATCTGAACAAGTTCATTTACTTTGTTAGACGGAAGACGGATTGCGCGGCTCTTTTCGCAGATAGCCTTAAGTATTGCCTGACGGATCCACCATACTGCATAAGAAATAAAGTGATAGCCTTTGTCTGCATCGAATTTTTCGATTGCGTTAAGAAGGCCAATGTTTCCTTCGCTGATTAAATCTACAAGATCAATTCCGTGGTTCTGATACTTTTTTGCTACGTTTACGACAAAGCGCAGGTTAGCATTTACAATCTTTTCTCTGGCTCTTTTGTCGCCAGCAGCTGCTTTCTTAGCAAGTTCAATTTCTTCATCTCTGGTAAGAAGCGGAATTCTGTTGATTTCCTTGAGATACATGTTTAATACCATTTCGTCGTTGTTAACCATTTTGTTACCTCTAAAATTGAATTTGTCGTGGAAGAACCTTTGCCGTAATTTACCGCCGCCGGAATACCCGTACATTTAATTAAGAGCAGAATGTGTGCCAACTTTTAAAATAGGACGAAATTCAGAAAAAAAAGCTGGAATTTGTACAAATTTGCTGAATTTTGACGAATTTTGTTGCCGTCCGGGGGTATTTTTGAGTATCTTTGATAATATCTTCATTCAGTATGTGTCATTTTTACGCACCGCATACGAAATCACCTAAAAATGTATCATTTTGACGCAGTAAATCCCCTCTAAGCAAAGAATTGCCCGGAATTCCGGAAGATACTGTTTTATTTTGCCAAAAAGTGTTATATTCAGCGTATGAATATTCAGAATATTGTTTTAGTAAATGCAAATTTCCATATGGTAAAGCCTGTACAGGGTCAGGTTGACAATCAGATTCAGGTTAACACACAGGTTGCTGAAATTAAGGAAATGCATACACAGGCACGCGTTAAGGTTGACCTTACGCTTAAGGCACACGATTCATCAGATGAATTTGGATTTCTTGAATTAACATACATTGTTCCTGTTGAATTTGAAGAAGATGACATTATGGAACAGCAGATTGTAGGCAAAGCTGTAACAAGACAGCTTATTCCTATGGCTGCAAGTGACGTTAATTTCTTTATGGCAAAGGCTTGCGTTCCTGCAATGCCTCCTGCTTTCATGCTGCAGATTCTTAAAAACGAAAAATGATTCAGTTAGTTGCATTTCTGGGTAACTACGGCCGCGAGTATGAAAACACACGCCACAATGTTGCATGGTGTTTTGAAAAATCGCTTCCGTATTCAGCAAAATTTTCATGGCAGGACAAATACAAGTCTGACTTTTGCGCAGTAGATTATGCTGTTTTTGCAGACTGGCTCAGGGAAAACAATCTGCTTAAGGTTCGCGAAGACGGTACAGCTGTTCTGCCAAAGGAACTTCCGCCAAAGATTTACTTCATGAAGCCAATGACTTACATGAATTTAAGCGGAGAAGCAATTGGTGAAGCAGCACGTTTCTTTAAGATTGAGCCAAAAGACATTCTTGTTGTACATGACGAAATTGAACTTCCGCTTGGAACAGTAAGCTTAAAGTGGTCTGGAGGCCTTGGCGGTCACAACGGACTTCGTTCAACAAAAACCGTACTTGGTACTGCAGACTTCTGGAGACTCCGCTTTGGTGTAGGAAAGCCTGCAAACGGTAACGTAGCAGATTATGTTCTTGGCAAATTTACTTCAGACGAAATGATTTCGCTTAGCCAGGAATTTGCGGTTACAAATGAACTTTTTGCAAAAGTGCTTACTTCTGCTGATCCGACCCGTTTCATTCAGGAATGGGGCAAGAAAAAAGTAATTCAGTAATTTTGAATTCGTTAACAGTAACAAGTGGACTTTTAAGCTGTTTTTTAGTATATTAAAGTAGATTTTTGTTAAATTTGGCCTGAAATTCAGGCTTTGGAGAAGAAATGAATATTTATTGTGAAGACGAAGAACAGGATTCTAAAAAGAAACCGGATATTCCTGATCCATTAACAGAGAAATTTTTAACGACCCGCCAGATTCTTATGAGCGGAGAAGTAAGTGAAGAACTTGCAGAAAAAATTGTTCGCCAGCTGCTCATTCTTGAAGCAGATAATGATAAACCTATTTATCTTTACATCGATTCACCTGGTGGTGACGTTGATGCTGGTTTTGCTATTTTTGACACAATCCGTTTTATAAACGCACCTGTTTATACTGTTGGAATGGGCCTTGTTGCAAGTGCTGCTGCTTTGATTCTTCTTGCAGCTCCTAAGGAAAGACGCCTTGGACTTCCAAACAGTCATTATCTTATTCACCAGCCTTCAAGCGGAATGAAAGGTGTTGCTACAGACATTGAAATTCACGCTGCAGAACTTGCAAAGACTCGTGCTAAGTTAAATGACATTATTGCTAAGGAAACAGGCAAACCTGTTGACCAGGTAGCAAAGGACACTGACCGTGATTACTGGCTTAACGCAGAAGAATCTGTTGAATACGGCCTTATCAGCAAAGTAATTACAAAGCGTTCTGAATTAAAGTAGGTTTTTTGCAGGAAAGAAATGGTTTTTGAACTTACAGATATTCTTGCTGACAGCATTCTTCATTCAATGGAAGATCAGACATGCCGCTGGGCTGTAGATGCTGAAAAAGGTATTCTTGTTCCGCAAGTTGACTGTATAGATGAAGATAAATTTTATTCCCTGCCTGAATGGACAAGCAGTGACGGTTTTGAACTGCTTGAGTCCTTTACAAACAATTTACATTCACCGCTGGCTCGTGCAGAACTGAAGGAAGTTCTTGTCAGCGGAAGGGGGGTATTCAGGAATTTTAAGAATGTACTAAAAGCGTATCCTGAAGTTGAACGTAAGTGGCATTTTTATAAAGACAGTAAAATGAAATGCCGTTTGATGGAATGGTACAACGGTCTGCGTGAATCGTGGGGTCTTGAAACACTGGAAGCCGTTTCTGATATGGAAGAAAATGATGAGCTTGTCCAGAATGACTTTGAATTCCGCCAGTATGATTTCAATTTGGACTGGAATGATATTGCTCATAACGAGGGACTTTTATTTGAAGAACTTAAACAGCAGTACTTTGGTGAACTTGGCAATGCATTAGCAGAAGTATGGAAAATGCTTTCTTCTTACGGAGAGCCTTCTTCCAAATACGGATTTGTCTGTCATTCACAGACTGAAGAATTTACCGGCTGCATATTAACTTCTTTATGTCCAGCAAACGCAAGGAAAACAGTCTGCATTACTGATTTCTTTGTTTTACAGAATTACCGCGGACTTGGCATAGGGCGGGAGCTTTTTTCAACTTGCCTTGAAAGTCTTAAGAAACACGGTATTCAATGGGTTTTAATTGCAAACACTATTATCCCAGAAACCATGGAGCCTTTATTAATTCAATTTGGTTTTAAAAAATTAGGTTCCGGTTTTGTGGCAGATTTATGTACGGAAGATTAATCTTCCCTTTTTAAGGAGTAACTTATGGCATACAATAAACATGAAAATGCTTATGAAATTAATGAACAGCAGCTCGCAGCTTTTCTTGCAGATGCTTTAGCACGTGTTGAATCTGACAAAGATCCAGAAACACTTAACAAACTGAAAAAAATCTACAAAAAGAATATTCCTTTTTCACGCCGTATGTATGTAGCAGCTTATCTTATGAAACAGGCTTCTACAGGCTACCGCTTTAACAGAAATGACCGCTTCAACAAGAACGACCGTTTTGCTTCAAGAAATGAACGCAATGACCGTCGTGCAGAAAGCAAGGACCGCACAGAAAAATTAGCACGCTCAGCAGAAAAACCTGCAGAAACAGAACGCGCAGAAAAAGCTCCACGCGTACAGATTGATCCGGCTTTGGCTACAACAATCTTTATTGGCATTGGACGCAACCGCCGCGTATATCCTCGTGATTTAGTTGGTCTTTTAGTTAGCGTAGCAGGACTTGAACGCGAAAGAATCGGTGATATCCGCGTACTTGCAAACTATTCATTCATCCAGCTGTTTACAGAAGACTGTGAAAAGGCAATCAAGGCACTTAATGAATACGAATATCGTGGAAGAAAATTAAGTGTAAGCTATTCTCGCCAGAAGGAAGAAGGCGATGATACAGCAGCTCCTGTTGAATCAGCACCAGTTGCAGAATCAATTCCAGCTGATGTTACAAACGAAACACATGCAGTTGCATCAGAAAGTGCAGCTCAGGATGCCCTTGCAGAAGAACAGAAAGCTTTTGCAGCAAGCATGAACGCAGCTCCTGTAGAAGAAAAACCTGCTTACGATATTGCTAACGAAAAACCTTTTACAGAAACAACAGATGACGGTCAGATTAAGTCTCACTTTTCATCTGGCGAAACAAACTAAGTAATAAAGGAAAATAAGAAATGAATGTAGTCTGCATTCCTACAGGTCCGCTCGATGTAAACACATACGTTGTTTATGACGAAGGACCTGCAGCTTTCATAGTAGACCCGGCCTGCTGTGAGTTCAGTAATGATCAGTCAGTTGTTGTAAATTTCTTAAAGAAAAACAATTTGACTTGTTGTGCAATAATTCTTACACACGGTCATTTTGACCATGTTGCAGGCATTTCTTATTTGAAAAACATTTATTCTTTTGCACCTGTTTTGATAAGCAAAAGAGACAGCAGATACATTGGCTCTGAAAGTGAATCCATGCAGAAAGAACTTCTTGAGCCAATGGGGATGACAAGTTTCCTTGATGCTGTAAAAAACCTTTGCGAACCGGATGGATTTTTAAACGACGGAAATAATCTTTTTGAATGTTCGCAGCCTTTCTTTGAAAGTACAGGTTCCCTTGATATAGGTTTACCATGCAGTACAGCAGATGTAACAATTTCTGCTTCAGAACTTAAGAAATTGCTTTGTGACTGGAACATTATTTCTACTCCAGGTCATTCAGCTGGTTCAATTTGTCTTTTCAATAAAAAAGAAAACCTCTTGTTCAGCGGAGACACTTTGTTCTTTAAGGCATACGGCAGAACTGATTTGCCGGAAGGAAACGAAGCAAATCTTTTGGAAAGCATTGAAAGACTTAAGAACGAAATCCCTGAAAGTGCAACTGTTTATCCTGGACATGACTCTACGGGATTTCTGTTTTTTGAAGGCATTGAGTAAAATCTTAAAACTTAATTATAACTGCTCAACATTTGGATATGTATCCATCTGAAGGATAATGCTTAAATTGCCATTTTTTGTCCTGAGCTCATCTATCATTGCTTTTGTATCAGAAGCATTCTTTAACTGCACATTATATTCCACAATGAAAAGCGAACCCATGTTTGAAGTATGAACATTGTTAAGTTCAACTTTTGAAAGATATTTGTCAAAGATTGAATCAAATGTTCCTTCAAAATTCATGTCTTCAGGAATTGTGATTTTAAGAATCTGCTGGTTTGATAAATTCAGTTTACGTTCAAGCAGAATGTATGTTAGGGAAATAAGAAGCAGAAGAACAAAGCCTACAGTGTAATAGTTAAGTGCTATAGCAACACCTACTGTAAGCGAAAAGAATATATAGAAAATATCTTTTGAATTACCGGGAACGGAACGGAATCTTACAAGTGCAAATATACCTGCAAGTGAAAGTGCCTTTTTTAAATCTGTTGCGATAAGAGGAATTACGACAGCAACAACAGGCGGTAAAAGAAGAATTGTAATCACTAAATTTTTTGAAATCTTTCTGTTCCTGTTTGCAATATAGTATCCTAAGGAAATCAAAATACCTGCAATAAATGCAAAAAGAATATTAATTAAGATTTTACAGTCAAGTGCTTCTACTGCAAAAAAATCAAGTACATTCATGATTTACTCCTGTGTCCGTTTATGCTTCATATATTCATTTCCATATTTTGAAAATGATGAAGGAAATATTTTATTCTTTGAAAGAAAATGTACAAACCAGAGCGGAAATGCATAAAGTGCCTTTGCTTCCATTAGATACATTTCTTTCTTAAAAATATAATCTCCATACGCTTCTGTTTCAAGACTAAGATTGTCTCTTCTGCCAAGAATATTCTGGTCAATTGTAAGGCGAAAGTCGCTGTTGTTTTTTTCAAAATATGCAAGACGGTCATACGAAATGAATACTTTTGGTTTTAACTGGTAACGGCTTAAGATGTCCTTTATTTCATTGAATACCTGAATGTTTATATGCTCAGAATCAGGTTCCTTTCCGTTTTGAATAAAGCTGTATGCTTCTTCGAGTGTCATTGGAGTCCTGCGTTTTGTTACGGTACCTTTAAACTTTTTCTTTAGCTCAAGATATACTGTGTCACCGGGTTTTGCCTGACCGTAACTTCTTAAGCGGAGCTTTTCCTTGTAAACAGGTTTTTCAAGTGATTTTATGATCAATTCATCAGAAGGTGTGTCAAAGTATAAATTTGAAATTGGATATGTCTTACCATCTTTGTTATAGATGTCTATGTTCATGTGTTCTTCAAGCAGAGGTGTTAATTCACTGAGTGCATCTTTGGAGAGTATGTATTTTATTTCGTTTCTGTTGAATACTTCTGTTATCATTGTCAGCCTTTGTTGAAATTATATCATATTGTATTATACTTATAATATAAAGACGGAGTATTTTTATGGGAAAAAAGTTTTTTCTGCTCATTGCTGCAGTTTATATAATGTCTGCTGTTTCATGCGTAAGTGCAAAATCTGAAAAAAAAGTAAATGAAAAAGCTGCTGAAAGTTCAGGACATATTGATGTTGCTGCCAGTAAAAGTGACTATGTTCCTGTGCTGGACAAGAATCTTCCTTCTATAAGAATTGAGTCTCTTTCCGGAAAAGACGATTTTGTAACAAAACCTGTTGATGAAGAAGTGTCAAAGGCAAAAAAAGAATGGGGCGGTTATAAGGGAGAGCCGGCACCATGGGATGAAGACTGTGTAGTTTCTGTATATGACGGAAATAATAAACTTTCTCTGGATAAAATACCTGCACAGGTAAAGGTAAGGGGTAACTGGACAAGTGATTATTCGAAAAAAGGACTGCGCATAAAGTTTACGGAAAAGCAGAGTATGCTTGGCTTAAACAACGATGTTCCTTTTAAAAAATGGGTACTTCTTTCTTCTTACAAGGACTGGTCTTTTTTAAGAGATGCTTCTTCTTTATACATGAGCAAGCTTATAAGCCCGGACTATACTTCTGATTTTAAGCTTGTAGAAGTATACATAAATAACACATACTGGGGCGTATATCTTCTTGCCGAAAGTCAGGAAGTTAACAAAAACAGAATCAACATAAGTGAAAATGAAGAAAACGATGAAAACATTTTTACAGGCTATCTTCTTGAACTTGATTCACATGCCCATGAAGATGAATACAAATTCAATATTGAATACAATTGCGTACTGAAAGATTTTTACGGCAAGCAGGTAAAGAGATTTACAAAGAACTACACAATTAACAGCGATATTGTTTCTGAAAAACAGGTTGATTTTATCCGCAACTATATGAATAAACTCTGGCAGCTCTGTTATTCTGCAGTATACGAAGGTCAGTATTTTGAATTCAACAAGGAAAAATATAAGCTTTTGGAAACTGAAGCAGAAGACAGTTACGACTGTGTTTCAAGGGTAATTGATATTGAATCTCTGGTTAATACATATATCCTTCAGGAAATATGCTGTGATCCTGACTTTTACATGTCCAGCTTCTATATGGATATAGACTTTGGCGAAGAAGGAAACGGTAAGCTTAAGTTTGAAGCTCCATGGGATTTTGATTCCGCTTTGGGTAACAAAAACTTCTGTGCAAATTCAGAAGGTCTTTTTGCTGCCGTTAACGCATGGGATGTTGACCACAGGTCAAAAGGTGTCGGTAATCCGTGGTTCCTTCTGTTTGCAAACTGTGACTGGTTCCAGACTCTTGTTAAGCAGAAGTGGCAGAGTATGCATGAACAGAATGTATTTGAAAAAGTTATTGATTACATAGATTATGTTACTGAACATTATTCTGCTAATTTTGAAGCTAACTACAAGAAATGGGGTAATGCAGGAAAGAACTTCCTTTTAGGAAATGAACTTTGTCCAGCTGCTTCACGCTGCAGTAATCAGGAAGAAGCTGCTGCTTACTTAAGGGAATGGCTTGTAAAAAGATTTGCTTCACTTGATGAAATATGGCTCGGTAATCAATAAAGACTGCTTACTTCAACAAACGAATAATCTGCAAAATGTTTTTCCTTACTGACTGTTAATTCTGCAAAAGTAGCGTTCTGTCCGCCTCTTGGTTTAGAACAGCTTCCTGGGTTAAGGACAAGAATTTTTCCTACAAGCTGTGCATCGTGGAAATGCGAATGTCCGTAAAGAATAATGTCTACGCCAAAGTTTTTTGAAACTGCAAGTGCATCTTCTATTCCTACGTCAAATGAATATTTGTTACCGTGCGTACTGAAGATATTCATGCCGGAAACACATAATGACTGTGTTGCAGGAAGGTCTGTCGTTTTATAAAAAGGTTTGGAACTGTCCGTTAAGTGTTCAATGTTTTTGTAAGTAACTGCATCCGGATCAACGTTTCCCTGAACAAAAGAAATTACTGGAGGCAGTTTCTGTGCAAAAGCGCTGTCGGTAAATGCCTTTGAAAAACATGCAAACAGTCCGCCAATTCCGTCTCCGCAGAAGATAAGTGCATCGTAAGAAGTTTTGCTGTGTTCGATGATTGTTTGAATTATGGTAATGGCATCATGTGAATCTGAAATAACAAGAATATGAGATGTTTCTTTTTCAGCAAGAGCCTTTACGGATTCTTCATCGCCAATGAGTAAGGATGGCAATAATTTTCCTTTGTTCAATTACTTTCTCTCCATGATGAAATGATTTATTGATGGAAGATTTGTTTCGCTGTCAATATAACGCTGGACAGTATATTCTTTGCCTACAATCTGCTGAACGTGAGCAAGAAGGTCATTTGTTAAAGGAAGCGGTGCCGGTAATTCAAGCATGTATCTTATTGCAAAATCAAATACCGGGTAAACAGACGGGTCAATTTCAAGATTTACCTGTTCAAGAACATTGTCTTCTGTCTTTCTTTCTGCTTCGAGAATAAAGTCTGCATTTGCTTCCATTGCAAGTATGTCTTCCTGCGGGAAAAATGAAAATACTGAATAAGGCAGATTGTTTTCCCAAAGGTCATGCTGTTTTGAAAGCGGTATGCCTATTCCTTCCGGAGCTCCAAGAAGAATTATGCCTTTCAGGTTTGAGTCATTAAGATAATTGTTAAGGTCAGAAATGCGAGTTGTTGTTCCGTGCTTAAAATCTTCCGGATAGTGTACGACTTTAAGAATGCCGCCGTTTTCATAAAGACCATATTTTTCGATAAGGGAAGAGAGACCTGTTGAAATAAATTCCTGAGTGTTAAAGCCGTACCCTAAAAGAACAACTATTGTGCCGTCTTCGCCAGTCCATCTTACTGAAGGCATATCTTTTGATACCGGTGCTTCGTCTACTTCAAGCTGTATTGTGTTTTCAGAAGGAACAAATGTTTTTTTCTGAGCTTTATGACATGAAGTGATACAAAGGGAAAAGATACAAGCTGTAAACAAAAGTATTTTTTTCATTATATTTTCCGTATAAAAATAATTAATTCTGTGAAAGTGCAGAAGCAATGTTGTATGCTCTGTCACCGAATTTTTCTATCTGACGGACAAGGTCAATGTACAGAAGCTCTGTCTTAACGTCTGCGCCAGATTCAAGTCTCTTTCGTGCAGTTTTCTTTAAGTTCTTGCGGAATACATCAATCTGACCTTCAATTTCGCGTGCAATAAGCATTTTTCCATTATCCATTGGCTTGTTGATGTTGTCGCGGATAAAGTACATGAACTGTCGTGCAAGATCAATGTATGGCCCAAAGCGGTCCATGTCGTCCTTGCTGAACTTCATGTTCTTTTCAATTGATTTCTTAAGGAGAAGGGCTACGTTGTAACAGTCGTCTGTCATTTCTTCAAGGTCATCTACAATCTGCTGCATTACCGTAAGGTTGTTTGCCTGACTTTCGGAAAGTGAAAGCTTAGAGCAGTTGATAAGGTATTTTGTAAGAAGTTCCTTCATCTGGTCTGCATAGTCTTCGTCTTTTTCAAGAATGTCCATGTAGTTTGCAATAAAGGAATCGCTTCTGTCGGTAAAGCCTGCACTTACGTTTTCAAACATGCGTGTTACTAAAAGAGTCATGTCATTGATTTCTTTTTCTACGCGCAGAATGTATGGAGCTGCATTTTCCTTGCTGTTTGTAGGAGCAATGAATTCGAGCTTGTATACGTTTGGAGTTTCTTCTTCGTCAGACTTGATGATTTTTTCGGTGAGGGCAGCAATCTGTTTTGTGAACGGAAGACAGAGCAATGAAGTAAGTGTCTT